>JAIOJS010000379.1 GCA_019911795.1 Thermoanaerobaculia bacterium
TCCCTGGGATCACGCCGAAGAAGAGTCCTTTGAACTCGCTCCCCTCCCCTGTTGGGCAGAACTCTCCGCTGAGGAACGCCAAGAGAAGGCTCATGCGCTCGTTCGAGAGATCGAGAAGGAAACCCGGGAGCGCTTCGCGAAGGAGGGCAAGAGTCCCCTCGGCGCCCGACGCATCATGAACCAGAATCCCCACAGCGAACCCCGCAACACCAAACGGTCTCCTGCCCCGCTCGTCCATGCGGCTTCACCGGAGGAGTGGATCACCTACAAGCGCACCTGGCTCTACTTTGTAGATTGCTACCGGGAAGCGGCCAATCGACTGAAGAAGGGTGATCTCACCGTCATCTTTCCCGAAGGATCGATCCCGCCCCGACTGCCGTCGTTTAGGACTCACGGCCAGCCGCGGCCGGCTCCCTCTTAGAGACTCAGACTCCGCTTCCGAGTAGGCAAGAACGATCGGCATCGCCGATCACGGTCGAGGTGTGCTCGTTGAATGCCTCTCCAGCAGCTTTCGGCCGCCCAGCGCTAGATTTGGGCTCCCCACGTCCGCAAATTGAGGTCTGGTTCATTCTGCTGCGACCAACAGCGCTCAAATCAGACCCATTCTGAAGCCTCGAGTTCAACATCTCTACCAGGTGGGTGAGACCTCTTCCCGGCCGCCCACTTCGCGACCTCTATCTGGTAGGTGGGACCTCTCCCGGGGGGTTGATTCGGAGGCTGAGTTCAACGCCGCGGCATCGACGAGATATCTGGTTGGCACCTGAGCATACTCCCATCTCAGAATCGATCCCTGATGCGTCACAGTAGCCACCAAGCCTAATAGCCCAACGCTCGCCGTGCAGGTAATCGGCGCTCAGCCGATCCAAACTTGAGAGGCTCCTCCATCTGAGAGCCCGGCGAACCTCGTACATAGTCTCCGCATGGGCAGCACTACTCGACGACTCGCGTGCAGCTGTCCCGGCAGCTACGCAATTGAGGATGAAGTGTGCTGGAAAAGCAGCAAACACATCGTCGATCCTGAAATCTACGTACTCGCCGACTCGCGCAGCCATCGTCAAGTCGCCATTCGCTGAAATGTAGCGCGCCCAGTTGGCATCGAAGGTATCCAATAGCGCCTCGAGACGAGACAAAGGACAGGGTCTCGAAAGCCCAGCGTTGCTGTTGATGCAACAGATCGCTTGGACCACTAGCCCGAACGGTGTAACCCCGATGGGACTTGCACCGAGATCCTCGGAAATCTCCGCGTAAGCCTTCCTCTTGAGATCCAAGTCCACGACTGAACTGGCAAGATTGACCCGGTGCTCAATGGCTCCCCTGAAGAGAGCCGAGGTCCTATCGACCATCCTGAAGTGGGTAGTCGGGTCCCTTGTAGGAGGTGTAGTGTTCAGAAGTAGTAGACCTTTGTAGTAGTGTAACGTAGAGGAGTCGCTGCGGGCCGCCCGTGCCTTGTCAATAAGGTCTTGGAGACCCGACCAGTCCTCCTCAGTACTGAGTTCCTCTGCTAGCTCCTGGAGCCTCGCCGGATCGGTGTACTTGCTCTGCAAAAGGGACTGCCAGTCAGTATGGGCAGCCAAGACGACAGCACAAAAACTAGCGATCGAAATGAGAGTAATCAGCCAATAGTGTGGGTGCTTGTGGCAAAAAAACCTCCGCTCCCCACGGCGGATTCCGCAAAAACGTATGCGGCCCCGCTCAACAACCGGCGCCCAACAATTCCTATTCTTGTTGACTTCCTGCATGGCCCTGTTTCCCTCTCTCTAGAAATGGTTCGGTGTCTTCTAGGCTGGTGCGACCAACGACGCTCAAATCAAGCCCTTTCAGAAGCCTCGAGGTCAACATCTCTACCAGGCGGGTGAGACCTCTTCCCCGAGCCCGCTTCCTCTTCCTTCCACGTGGCTGACACCTCTACTGGGCAGTCACGGTTGAGGTGCGTCCGTTCAATGCCTCTGCAGCAGCTTTCGGCCGCCAGGGGCCGGAGTTGGGCTCCTGATGTCCGAAAATCGAGTTCTGGCTCTGGCTGCCGCGACCGACAACGCTCAAATTAGGCCCTTTCGGAAGCCTCGAAGTGAACATCTCTACCAAGCGGATGAGACATCTTGCCTGGGTCGCACGCATCCGTCGGTCCCCCTCGAAACACCCGACACCGTATCCCCAATCGTCAGCGGCTTCCAGCGGGATTTGCAAGATTGGAGCCCTCAGGTTGAGTCGCGTCGGATCGCTTCGTGAGCTCTTGGGCATATAGACGCGAGACGGTATCGATATCGCACTGAGCGAGGGCGTCGCGCTGCCCTATATCCGCCTGGTCAACCGGCTCGATCGTGGCTTGTGATGACTGCTTTGAGAATGCAAAGGGTCCATAGTGCATGATCGATTGGTAGCAATATGGTCCCGAGTCCGCGAAACGGATCGGATCGGGTTCGAAGTTGAACTCGCGTCCTTTGAGAATGTTGTTCTTGTGGATTCGCACGAACTGATCTCGATCCGAGCGAGCATGCTCGTGATGCAATCCGAGGGCGTGACCAATCTCGTGAACGACCTGACCGAACCCACATCCTGGCGCCAACCTGACCTGTTGCTCATCACCTTTCATGCCGAGGGCAGAGCTGCAGCCGCTTCCGTTGGCAAAGGTCACGAAGGCGCCTGAGGTGTCGTCGATCTCTTCGAACGTGATGTCGGTAACCTTCTCCCAGTGAGCGATCGCCCCACGAACGCGAGCAGGATTGAGAAGAGACGGGTCGAGACGATAGCGGAGGCGCCCGAGGGGCCATCGAGCTTCGTCCCCTCGAACCACCAAGCCGAAGAGCTCAATGCGTCCAAGTGATTGGAGCGAGACCGTGCCGCTACTCACGGAGGCGAGGTCTACTGCTTTGCCGAGGACAATGTCACCCTGGTAGATGGCGTCACCGTCGTCATTTTCTACGAAAGTCAGCCGCTTGGTCTCGCCATCAACCACGACTTCGAACTCGACCGGGCTTCCGATACCCATTTGCATTTCGGGGAACGCTTCCTCAGGTGGCTCTTGGGCGTGGCCAGTTCCGAAGGCGATGATCATGAGCGGACCCCAAAGAACCAGTCTGAAAAATGCTTGAGACAACATGGTGATCTCCTTTTAGGACCTCTCGTTCTTAATCGAAAGGATAGCGAAAAACGATGTCTTTAACGCGATCCCAGGGAACGACCCTGGAACCGGTTGAGGTTTCGATAGCAATGGCGAGGTTCTCCTTTGGTTCGCACTCATCGAACTCCAACTCCTCGCCCTTGATCCAGTAGTACCGGAGAAGGCCTCTTTTGTTCCTATCCGGGTGCTGCGCGACTTTCAGAAGGTACGTGTCGTCGGGCTGAGAGACGAACTGGCAGAACTCATCGAGGGAACGACCTTTCTTCAACTCTCCCCGGTGAATCACGGTAGCGGTCGGCCTCGGAGGGTTCTGCCCTAGAACCTCGCCGCGAACTTCGTCCTCCTCCACCGGCGCTGCGTCATCGGGTATCTCACGTGTGGCCTCGTCCACAACAGCCTCTTCCGAAGGTCCCGGATCGCCCGAATCGCCCGAATCATCCAAAACTAACTCCTCGAGAACATCGTCGTACAGTGAGAGCGCTTTGAACGGGTTGAGTACGCGGCCGTCCTCGATCTTCTCGAAGAGTGAGGGCTCGAGATCCGCGCTGGCGAGTAGGCGAGCCTTTACGCGTGCCGCTTGCGCCCACCTAGGAGGAAGACTAGCGATCAGGAGTCCTGCGACGTAAGAAACGGCCGGGGCCGCGAAGGAAGTCCCGCTCAATCGAGCTTCATGGTACGACTGCTGATCAAGGTTGTAGGTCCATGTCGGTACGCCGCAGCCAAAGGCAGCGATCTGGACCTCTTGCTGGCCGTAGTTCGAGAACGACGCGAGGGTCCCGTTCCAGTCGAGTGCAGCAACAGTGAGTAAATTGAAACGACCGTCCCCACCGGAACCGCCGTACCGTGCCGGATAGATGTCGTGTTGCCCCACATCGACTCCGGCGTCGGCCTTCTTGGTGACGGTACCGTAGTTGCCAGCTGCGATGACGAAGAGCGCCGTGTGATTCCGCAGGAAATCGGGCGATTCGAACTCCTGGAGCTGCCCGCCGAGGCTTAGGTTGACGACGTCTGCGTTGCCTCTCTCAAGCGCCCGCTGAACCTTCTTCGGTATGGCCAGGGCCACGTACCGTTCAGTTGTATTACCCTCGTGGTCACGAAGGAGTTGGCCAGCTTGATCTCGTTCAATTCCAACCAACCGATAGATCGACCGAGAGTCGAGTTTAACTTCATAACCGAGTGCGTTGGCCCGGTCGATCAAGTCGGGCCCTCCCAGAACGAGACCGCTGACGGAGGTGCCGTGGGTCGCATCACTTGGCGAGGTGAACCCGATGGACGGGCGCTCTTGCTCGTGCTGAAGGGTGCTCTGGAGGTGTCCGTCTCTAAACGGGACACCAGTGAAGCGATCGTCGTAGTAGAAGCCCGAATCCGCTACGAGGATGGTGCTCGTGAGGCGGGCACCACGATTCTCACGCAAGTCATGGATCCTGTTCTGCAATAGCTGGAGAGAAAGTTGGTTGGCAGCTCGCCGCCGCTCCTGAGGAGTCGGTGGAGCGGAGCATTCGTGCTCATCGATGCCGAAGACACCCACGATACCCTCCTGAATCTGGGCGTCGATGGCGACCTGACCGTCCACGAGGATGTTACTCGTCAGCACTCGCCGCGTAGCGTCATCGAGAGCCTCCATCGGGACCGCGAGAGGAATCAGAACTGACTGACGGCTTACAGTCGGTGCGAAGACGAGCTCACCCACCTTCAGTTCATTCGGAGAGCGACTGCCTCGATGCGGATTAAACTCAATAAAGATGTCGTCGTACTTCCCTGCGTCGAAGCTCTGGAGGCTCTTGACGAAACCAGGGTTTGCGATCGTCTGCTGAAGGAGCTGGTAGTAGTCGCTCTTTGGGCGATAAAGAGCGAGGGCTTGTTCTAGTGCTTGCCTAGCATCGGCGACGCCTTGGTCCTTTTCATTGAAGGCTTGGGCCATCGCAACGGTGTCAATGGCCTCTGTGTCAGACACACCATCCTGTTGCAAAGCCCGGATCTTTGACAGAGAAGAGAGGTCGTCGGTGCCGTCCCAGGTCGAGCTCCATTGAGCGCGGCCGTCAACGCTATTCAGCGCTTCTACTTCTTCCGAACGCAGAGCCGATGGCCAGGAAACAATCAGATTATCTCTTTGAGTCGCCATCGAGTGCCATTCGCTGTCGGCCGTGGCAAAGGCGAGACTTGGCGCGATCCTCTGTACCGTGCGTGAGACCTCAGAGTAATCGGCCCTGCCCGAGTTCCAGACGTCGGCGAGAGCCTCCCACGAGCGGGCCGATTGATAGATCTGGGAGATGCTCTCCGCTGGTCTGACGATGCGTAACAAGAGATCGGGGATGGGCTCTGGGAGACACGGAGGTAGATTCACCTCGGTTCCGATAGACAGCGAAATTTTCCAGACGTCAGGCTCTCCCTCCGAAAGCATTTTCTGATCCCGAAGAGCGATGGCGACCGCCCGCCGGTAAGCTAGGGACTCTCCGCCGCCGCAGTGGCTCTGGACCAATTCTCCAACGGTGGCCTCGCTCTGAACGATGACAGGCGTCCTGGCCCCGAACCGCCCGATAGCCTCACCAAACTCCTCCGTAAACGTACCGAGCTTGTACGAGAACGACAACTCCGCGACCTCGGCTTGCCCCGGACGTGAGATCAAGAGCTTCATGGCCAGGCAAAGAACTAGTGGGACAGCTGATCGCACGCCAGCTCGCGCCGGCCGGGAAGTGCCCGCCCCCGGCCCTCGGTCGCCCGCTGTGAATGTGTTGAGCCTTGCTTCGCTCACACCTATGGTGCGACGACCTGAGGCACGCCTTACGCTTCCCAAAGCCGGATCTCCTTGGATGCTCTCACCTTGACGTTCTATTGGACATGACACGGGTTCAACGGGGTAATCCCGCCAGCCGGCCAAGGTCGTTGGGCTCGGGCGTCCTGCAGGATACGCAGAATGTCAGCCTCCGGACCTCTTTCACCTTCTTCGTGCGCACTTTCCCGATCTGGCCGAACCCCGCAGGATCGGCCCCCCGTGCCTCCTCGGCCCCAAGGGCTTTGATCGAACCGGCCAACTCCTCACTAAGCCAGCGCCGACGTGAGGACTGCCCTCGCGCGCTACTAGCGCACAGGTCCCCGAACAGCCGCCGTCGTGCTGGCGAGTGGCTGGCGTGAGCCTGAGCGTGGGCCGAGTCTTCGCTTCGTCGGCATCGCACGGCTCTTGCGGCTTCTCGTCGTTGGGCACCAGGAGGTAAAGACCCTAGCAGGCGAGGAGGTGTCGATCGCCATGAACCATGATGTCGGCACTCAAGAAGCCACCAAACTCGAGAAGAATCGCAGTCACGTTCATGTCGCATAAGAATGATGAGTACATACTAGCGAGAGAAAGTCCCTCCGGTGCGGCAAATATTACGGAACTGCGGTGCCCCAGACCATAGGGAACAAGTGGTCTCCCCGGGGATCGGATAGCCGAGGTACCCACAAAACCTACCTGGCCCCCACAGATTGGAAAAGGCAGATTCTCAGGTCAGGCTCCGCCATAGAACGGATCGCGAGCGCCCGCTCTGTGCACAGCACCTTGTTCCGCAATGTTTCCACCGCACTCCAAATCCGTAATAAATGTCGCCTCCAGGCGAGAATCTTCCGATAACCTCTGGTTCAGACAAACATGTGCTGTGATCCAACCGAGGCCCGCCAACGCGCGGTCGAGGTGCACGGCCGAGGTCAAGGAGGTTGTGATGGAACGGGCTCACGCACTCGGGATTTTGCGCTTTAGAGCAGTATCGAGGATAGCCGCCTACTGGTTGAGTCCTCCTTCCCAGGAGACACGGCTGGTACGGTTCGTAGTCGGGGTGGTAGGTCTGTTGATGGCGTTCGGCCCTGGAACCGGGACTGCGAAGAAGTCCACAACGCATCTGGTGGTTACGATGGACCTGACCACACACGGGCCCGAGGAGTCCCAGACCGTGCCCTCCGGTACAACGCTTACCGACGTATTTCTCCAAGTTTCAAACGAGGAAGGCTCCTATTCAGTAACAGCGAGCGCCGGGAAGGGACCTGTACCCCCGCTAGATAGCCCCTTCGCCCATGCTAGCGTGGCCGGGAATGACGGGGCGCAGGATGCCATCGACACCTCTCCGGTTGACAAGGGACCCTACCGAATCAACCCAGCGATTAGGCTGAAGTCATGCTGGGTGGCAGATATAGTGGTATCAAGAGTAGATACAGGAAATGAGAGAACTTGGAAGCACACGCTCAAGACACCCTGCGGTGAGTGGCGGACAGGTTACGGCTTCACATTCGTGCCGAATAGAGACAAGAACTACTTCAGCGAGAAGGCCGACGATGCCTTTGTCATCGCTCGTACCAGTGACCGTGAGGAACTCGACTACCTCCCGTCAATCTTCTTTCATTGGGCGGATCCAGAGCGCTCTTACTGGGCTCCCTCTTGGACCGCGGGGCTAGGGTCAGACCTCGAAGAGGTGGCTCTCCTCATCGGGCTTCGTTGGGACATCCATGAGAACGTTGGGGCAACTATTGGTCTCGCCATTCACGAGCGCAGCGATCTAGTCGGCAAGTACGAAGTTGGCGATTCAATAGCGGAAGCCCTAGATCCTGAGCAACTTGTGAGTGAGTCGTTCGTGCCGAATATTTACTTGGGTGTGGCATTTCGTTTTGGAACCAATGTGCATAGCGAACGTGAGGCCGCCAGCAAGGTAAAGGAAAAGGCTCGCGTGGACGCGACGGTGGCAGCGGCTAAGAACGCTTGTACTGCCAAAGCAGCAGAAGCTCTCAAGACGGCTAGTGGCAAGTGCGAGGACATGGATGAAGGCACGAAGGCAGGTTGCTACAAGGCCGCTAATTCGTACTTTGCAACAGAACTCAGAAAGTGTGGCTGAGTTCAGCCCGAATCTTCCAAGTTTTCCAGGGGACCTGTCTAATTGTGCACTACCTCCGTGGGCAAGACAACGCGAACGACCTCGGCCTAGTTCGCCCTCTCGCGAAGCGGGGCCGGACAGAATTCTCCTCGAACTTGTGGCTTCTTAAGTATTTCCATCTGGCTTTCAGTCAGCCTGCCCTCGGCCCGGGAAGTAGGTGGCCCGGGAAGTAGGTGCCAGGAGTCTTCCGAAGACGACCGGCAGTGTCGAAATGTGCCTGGCACCGAGATGCAGGTTCAATCGCACCGAGGCCTACCGAGCCAAGCGACGCGGCGAGACGGTCGGTCCCTGGGATCACGCCGAAGAAGAGTCCTTTGAACTCGCTCCCCTCCCCTGTTGGGCAGAACTCTCCGCTGAGGAACGCCAAGAGAAGG
>JAIOJS010000380.1 GCA_019911795.1 Thermoanaerobaculia bacterium
GTGGGGGACCAAGGTGAAGTTGATCGAGCGCAACCGACAGCGAGCGCGCGAGGTCGCTGACCGCTTTCCTCAGTACGAGATCTTGCACGGCGATGCCACCGATCTCGCATTCCTGCGGGCCGAACGGGTCCAGGGAGCTTCGAGCTTCGTCGCCTGTACCGGGCAGGACGAGCGCAACCTCATGGCAAGCCTTCTCGCCCAGGAACTCGGGGTTTCACGGGTTGTCGCTCTCGTCGAGAGAACCGAGACGCAGAGGCTTTGGCGCCGCCTGGGTGAGATCAGTATCGTGTCGCCACGTGCCCTCGCCTACGAGCGGATCCAGGAGTACGTAGAGAGTGGCTACGATCCGGCGATCGTCACGTTGCGCGAGGGCGGAATCTTCATCGAGCGGCGCCTGGAGGCAGCGAGCCCCGCGGCTGGGGTGACCTTGGCCGAGATGGGGACGCCGCGAGGGCTGATCGTGGGGGCCGTGGTGCGTGGTGAGCGTGTCTTCGTCCCCCGTGGCAGCGACCGCCTCGAGGCCGGTGATTCGGTCATTCTGTTCGTCCGAGAGGAGGAGCTCGACACCGTTCACCTTCTGTTTCCTGGGCGCGAAGCTTGAATCTGGGTCCCGTTCTTCGCTTTCTCGGCCGGCTGCTCGTCCTCCTTTCGATCGCCGAGGCGGTACCGGCCGTGTGCTGTCTCATCTACGGGGAACACGCCGATGCGGGCGCTTTTCTCCTGACGAGCGGTTTGACGCTACTCAGCGGACTCATCCTCATTCGCTTCGGTCGCAAGGGAGAAGGCCTCTATCGCCGCGAGGGAATCCTCATCGTGGTCGGCGGTTGGGTTCTGGCGTCTGCCTTTGGAGCCCTTCCCTATATCCTGACCGGAACCCTCAACTCTCCAATCGATGCGCTCTTCGAGTCCGCATCGGGTTTCACGACGACGGGTGCCTCGGTGTTGACCGATATCGAGGCGACCGGTTACGGCGTCCGCTTTTGGCGGAGTTTCACTCAGTGGCTGGGCGGGATGGGGATCATCGTCCTCTTCGTAGCCCTCTTGCCCGAGATCGTGCCGGGAGCCCGATTTCTGTTCAAGATGGAAGTTCCGGGGCCTACGGCCGAGACCCTGCACCCTCGGGTCCGCGATACCGCCATCGTGCTGTGGCGGATCTATCTTCTTTTTACGGTGGTACAAACGGTTCTCTTGATGGTTGTCGGGATGGGGCTCTACGATGCCCTGACCCACACGTTTTCGACCCTGTCGACGGGGGGATTCTCGCCCCGCAACGCCTCGCTGGCGGCGTTTGGTCCAGGGCCGCAGTTCGTGGTGATCGTTTTCATGCTGCTGTCAGGAGTGAATTTCTCCCTGTTCTATCTGGTTTGGCAAGGACGCAAGGATGTGCTTCGTCGAGACGCGGAACTCCGTCTGTACCTGACCCTGGTGGGCGCCGCGACGGCGGCTATCCTTGTCGATCTCGGTCTCCATGGTGGCGGGGCGGGCTCGATCGGGCAGCGACTTCTCGATGTCCTGTTCCAAGTCGTCTCGATCATGACCACCACGGGGTTCGCGACGGCTGACTTCGATCTCTGGCCCCCGCTGTCCGGCGGCATCCTGGTCGCTTTGATGTTCGTGGGTGGGTGCGCGGGGTCGACAGCGGGATCGATGAAAGTGGCGCGCATGTTGATGGGACTGAAGTTTGCCCTCCGCGAGGTCCGCACCGTCTTCGCCCCCAACGTGGTGCGGGGGATCAAGATCGGCAACGGCATCGTTCCCGAGTCGGTAGTGTCCAGCGTGGCCGGCTTCTTCATTCTCTACTTATCGATCTGGGGGGTCGGCACTCTCCTCCTGACCTTTGGCGGTCACGATCTGGTGACCGCCGCGACGGCGTGTATCGCCACCTTGGGCAATGTTGGCCCGGGCCTCGCCCAAGTAGGGCCGACGCAGAATTTTGCCCAGTTCACAGGCGCTCAGAAACTTCTGATGGTGGCCCTGATGTGGCTCGGACGCCTCGAGGTCTACGCCATTGCCGCGGTCCTCACCTTCCGGTTCTGGCGACGCTAGGGATCGCCTCAGATTGGTATCGCGATCTTGGGGACGCCGCTAGAGACTGTGTGGCGTCAGGCGAAGATCTGTGGCGCCGACAGGCCCGAGGGCTCCGCCGTTTCGATGACTCGTCCGCGGGCGTCTTGGTAGCGCCCACCGCCGCGGTAGATCAAACAGCAGTTCCGGCCCAGTCGCTTCGCTTCGTAAAGCGCGGTATCTGCTAGTTCTAGGAGCTCGTCCGCTTGGTGGCAGTGAACCTCGGGGTAGACCGCGATTCCGGCGGACATCGACAAGGGGAGACTCGCGATGGCGCTCGGGTCGTCGCCGTCGCCGGGAGACTCCACCGGTACCGCGAGGGTTTCGATCGAGTGACGGAGGTGGTCGGCGACCTCGAGGACCTGGTCGCCGGTTAGGTCCTCGAGGATCAGGGCGAACTCCTCACCTCCGTAGCGGGCACAGAGATCGACCTCACGGATCCCTTCGGTGAGGACCCGAGCGACAGCCTTGAGCGCTCGATCGCCGGCTCCGTGGCCGAAGGTGTCGTTGATGCGCTTGAAGAAGTCGAGGTCGCACAGCACCACGGCAACACTGCCTCCCTCCTCGTGACGGCGCCGGAAGGACGACTCGAGGCGAGCATCGAGGACCCTGCGCAAAGCCGCGCCGGTGAGCGGGTCCTGGCGGGCCTGTTCGCCGAGCACGGCTCGGTACACCATGCCTCCGAGTTGGGGTACCAGCTGGGTGAGTAGAACCTCGCTGTCAGGGCTGACACTCCGGGGGTCACACCAAAGGCGCAGACTGGCCAAGGGTTGTTCCCCGCCGGCGGTCAGCTGGTGTTCGAACTGGGTCCACTCCAGTCGTTTGTGAATTCCGGGCCGGCTCGGGGGGAAAGGGCGCATGTCGAGAGGGCCCTCGCGGAGGACACCGTCGGCTCCAGCACTCCAAATCTGGCTCGGCTCCCCGTCGCGCCGGGGGTGGAGGGTCAGTTCGAATCCGTCGAAGCGGAGGACCTGTCGACACTCGCGGTACAGGGGATCGGCCACGTTCTCGACCTCGGAAGGAGAGGTGACGAGTCGCCGTCCGGCGCGGCTCAATCGCTGGAGGGCACGGACCTTGACCTCGGCCTGGTGCCGCAGGCGGGCCTGACGATGAGCCTCGAGGACGAGGAGAGCCACGGCAAGGCCGAGGAGGATACCGGCGGGCAAGCCCAGATTGGCGAAGGCCGCTGCAAGGACCGCACCCACCGCCAGAGCTGCTCCCTCGATGAGAAGGCTGGCCGACAGGCTGGTGAGATCGATTTGGCCCCGTCCCGCGAGCCAGTGTTGCAGCCAGTTCACCAGGGCGAGGCCGCCGATCCACAGAGCAGCGCCGACCAGGAGTCGATCGCCGACCGAGGGTTCCGCAAGGAACTGGTCGCCGCCGGCGACGGCAACGGCTACCAGGGCATGCCGCGTGAGGTCGTCCAGCCGTCGTCGTCGCAGAGTGCCTCTGAGACGCGGGCTCAAGGTCGCGGCGGTGCTGATTCCGAGGGCCAGCCACGGCAAGGCGGGGGCGCCCAGTAACAGGCCGGTCGATGGCAGCATCATCGCCCCGACTCCCAGTCCTAGGGTTCCCCAAGGTCGGTACTGAGCCATCAGGGCGCCCAGTATCAGAAGGAGGAGCGCCGACTCGGGGCGAGCCGTTATCCCGCCGAACCCCATGGCAAGTGCGCCGAGGAGGGCCACGACGAGAAGCGTTCCGGGCAGATAGCGGCGCAGGATCTCGGAGCGCTTTCTCGGGCCCGAGGGTAAGCGGTGACTCACCGGCAAGTGCTCCCAGGACCCCGTAGTGGTCGGTTCTTGACGCGGACGTCCCCTCGGGTTTCCGACCGCTCACCGATCGGCTTCCCGCCGAAGGCGCGTTGGGGGAAGGCTGTCATCTTGACGGCATGCTATTCGCTCGTCGGGAAGTGGGCAAGGTGGCCCGAGGGACGGTATACTTCCGCCCATGAGTCGACGCTTTCGTCCTATCTATGGTCTGCTGCTGGTCCCGCTCTTCGTGGGGGCGGTCTTGTTGGCCGATCTCGCCTTGGACGGTGGCTTGGGGGATAAGCGATTCGAACGGGTGAATCCCGACCCTCAGGGCCAGGTCCGGTTGGATGTCGGCGATCTCGGCAAGGGTGACGTCAGGTTCTACCGCTTCCTCAATGCTGGTAACCAGGAGATCAAGTTCTTCGTGGCGCGGGATCGGAACGCGGACCTTCAGATCGCGTTCGATGCCAACGAGATTTGCTACAAGTTGAAGCGGGGCTACAAGCCCTCCGGAGACTGGGTGGTTTGCAACAAGTGCGACAAGTCGTTTCGTATCGAAGAGATCAACGCCGGAGGAGGAGGCTGCAAACCAGTGCCGGTGAAGTTCGCACAGGTAGGCGACCAAGTTGTTCTCGAGGAGGGAGACATCCTGACTGGCTGGCGCTATTTCCGATGATCCGGCTCCAGCAGTATCTCCTGTCGGCTTCCCGTGCGGGGTGCAATAGCGTAGACTCGGCACCTCCCTTGATCCTTGCGAAGCCTCCGTCGGAATCGATCCGAAGCCTCGTAAGATGGGACGGGGACCCTGTGATATACCTATCAGCTTGGAGTTGACTATGTCTTCGAACTTGGTGATTTACGGCGAGGAGTTCAGTCAGTTGGAGGAGGCGCTACAGCGCCTGCGCCACGACGCGAACGCCAGGGTCGTTTTTCTCATTGATAAGAACGGTCAGCAGATCGCGTCAGCTGGCGAGACGGAGCAGTTCGACACGACGTCCTTGGCGTCGTTGACCGCTGGCAACGTCGCGGCCACCGATGGTCTTGCCAAGTTGATCGGGGAGCGGGAGTTTTCGGTGTTGTTCCACGAGGGGCAACAGGATCACATCCATATTTCGATCGTCGGCAAGCGGGCGATTTTGCTAGTGATCTTCGACGACAGGTCGTCCTTGGGCCTCGTTCGCCTGCGCGTGAAACGAGCCAGTCAGGAGATGGAGCGGATCTTCGAAGTGATGGCCAAGAAGGGCGAGGAGGCGAGTACCGAGGCCGATGCGAGTCCCTTCTCGGAGATCACCGAAGAGGATATCGACGCTCTGTTCAGCGAGTAGTTGTTGTTGGGAGAGCCATGGCCGGAGACTACTGTCGCCCCCTGGCAGGCACGCGAGTCATGACCAAGGCGGGAGATCGAGATCCGGAAATAGTCGGTATTCTGGGCGACAAGACCGGTGGCTAGAGGCGCACGGGCTCTGACGACACGGCACGGGCTTTGACGACACGGTTAGTGGCGACACGGGTAAGGACGAGACAGATCGTATGACGTTCATCAACTACGCAAGCAAGGAGATCAACTGCAAGATCGTCTACTACGGCCCGGGACTGGGTGGTAAGACGACCAATCTGCAGTACATCTACAACAAGACGGCTCCCGATGCGAAGGGAAAGATGATCTCGTTGGCTACTGAAGCCGACCGCACACTTTTTTTTGACTTTCTCCCGTTGGACCTGGGCTCGATTCGGGGCTTCACCACCCGATTCCATCTTTATACAGTGCCGGGACAGGTGTTCTATGACGCCAGCCGCAAGCTGAT
>JAIOJS010000381.1 GCA_019911795.1 Thermoanaerobaculia bacterium
ATCGGGAACTCTTTCGTGGCCCTCGGGCGATGGTGGCAGCAAGACCTTCTTCGTGCCGATCCATCAAGACGGAACGGCTGAACCCAGCGAGACCGTTCAGCTACTCCTGGAGAACCCAACCGGTGGCGCCGGTATCGACGCTGAGCGCGGTACTGCCGTCCTAAGCATCCTAGACGACGACGGAACACCCGGCGGCGGTGGCGGCGGCGGTGGCGGAAGCCGCGGGACCTTCAAGCTCGGTGACGACGTCTCGATCGGCATCGAAGACACGGGACTCGCCCTGGTTGCCGTCGAGCGTTCACAGGGAAGTCAGGGCGCCGTGTCGGTCCGACTGAAGAGCACGGACGGCAGCGCCACGGCGGGTCTCGACTACTTCCCCGTCGACGTCGTACTCAACTGGGGACAAGGCGACTCGGGTACCCGGATTGTCGAGGTGGCCTTGATTCCCGACCAGTTGGTCGAAGGCTCCGAGACCGTGAATCTGCAACTCAGCCAGGCTACCGGTGGAGCGGGAATCGATCCCATCCGCGGCTCAGGCGTCCTGCAGATCCTCGACGATGACAGTTCGACGGCTGCTTGTGTTCCAAGCCCGACGACGCTCTGTCTGCAGCAGAATCGCTTCGAGGTGACCATCGACTGGCGGACGACGGTGGGCGATACCGGTACCGGAAAGTCACGCCCTGTCACCGCTGACTCCGGACTGTTCTGGTTTTTCAGCGAGAACAACCTGGAAATGCTGGTCAAGGTGATCGACGCCTGCGACCTGCCGGACTTTCAGAGCTACTGGGTATTCTTCGCGGCGACCACCAACACTGACTTCACGCTCACCGTTCGCGATACCGGTACTGGAGTGGTCAAGGAGTACACGAACCCGCTCGGGCAATCGGCGCTCCCCATCCAGGACGTCTCGACCTTTAGGGTCTGTGATCGCTAGCCGCTGAGCCAGGCGAAGCCGGGGGACGCACGCGCGGTGCGTTTCCCCGGCCGTCTTCATTTCCGTCGTTGTTCTCTCGCTTTGCTAGACTGGAGTCGTCATGCGACACAAGTGCTTCATCCAACCCGCCCTCATCCTCGGCCTGCTTTTTCTTGGAATGGGCGTCGTCCTGCCCCTCGCGGGTCAAGAGGAGCCGCTCACTCTGCGAGTCAACGACTCGGCCGGAGATCCGGAGGGACTCGTTGCGGTAGTCTTCCGCACCTACAGTCCCCGCCCTGTTGGGTCCGGACAGACCTGCGTGGCGCCCCGAGGTCCCAACTGTCGATCGGCCGACCCGGACCTTCCGTGTGGCTTCACCGAGGGCACTGGCGGTCCCCTGGCCTCGCTTGAGAGCGTCAAGGTGTTCAGCACCCTGGATGACGCCAAGACGACGGTGACCTTCGATCCGGTCAGCCAACGCACCGACGTGAGCTTCGTGTCGAAATCGGGGACGATCAACGAAACCGATGGACCGTTTGCGGTGTTCTACTACCGACTGCGGGCCGATGCCGTACCTGAAGACGTCTGGCTGATGGACCTCGAAGTGACCGAGACCTTTTTGGTCGATGCCGAGGGGGATCCGATCCCGGTGGATCTGAGACCGGGCGATCTCACCGTTCGTCACCTCAACGACCCCTATGCTTTCGAGGCTGACGGGGCGGAGGTTGTTGCAGGGGATATCGCCCAGCTGGCGCTCGAGACCGAGGAGCTCTTCGACATTCTCTCCGGCGAGGTGGTCTTCCTCTACGATCCAGCGATCGCGTCCGGTCCGCCGGTTGTGACGGTGGACCCCCGCTACGGCGCCGCGACGATCTCGACCACCGAAACGACGCCGGGTGAGCTGATGATCTCCTTCACGGCGTCGCTGGCCGACCCTCTCAACCAACTGCCGGGTCAGATTCTGCAGATCCATCTGCCGACGCGGCAGGACATTCCGGTAGGAACCGTCTCGCCCGTGAACGTCGACCCGTCATCGACGCTGGTGGCGCCTGGCGGCCAACAGTGGAACCTCGTCTTCGATGGAGGCGTGGTCGAGTTCGTGGTCGGTGAAGTCTTTGACGATGACTTCGAGAGTGGCGACACGCTCGCTTGGAGTGCGGCGACTCCCTAGTGGACTGTAACCCTCGAACGGGTAGTGGTTGGGCGTGTCATCAGGGGCGAGATCAAGGCGCCCCGACGCAGGCATAGCGGGGCCTATGTCGAGGGGGGGCAACGCCGAGCTCGGCCCTGAGGGCCGGCCAGGCGCTAATCGTTTGGGGGTTACAGTCCACTAGGGCCTCAGAATCTTAGGACCGGAGACGCTGGGATCGGAAGCGGACGAGACCCCAGCTGGTGCCGGCTAGGACGAGAGCGACCAGGAGTATTCCGATCCACCACCGATGGTCGGGTGGGTCCGGCTCGGGCTCTCCCACCAAGACAAACGCGGCCCACAGGTCGGGTCGGCTCCAGCGCGGATCCTCGTGCATCGCGAGCTGAGCCCGGCGCAGTGCCTGCGAGGCACCGAGCCCTTGCCCGAGGTGGTAATAGAACTGTTCGGTAAGGGCGGCCGTCGCTTCGTCCCCCACCTCCCAGCGAGTGGCGATCACGTGCCGTGACCCGGCGATGAGAAAGGATCCCGTCAGGGAGGCGAAGGCGCGGCCGGACTCGATGCCGCCGAGGGCGGTGCGACAGCCGGCGAGG
>JAIOJS010000382.1 GCA_019911795.1 Thermoanaerobaculia bacterium
CGTGGAGAAATAGAAAGGGCCCCGCCGAAGCGGGGCCCCGATCCTACCGGACTTCGGTGCGGCGTCTAGAAGCGGAAGCGGACGCCGACGCGGATGTTGCGCTGCCCGGTGAACGAGGCGTCGTTGCGCGCCTTGTTCAGGAAGCTCGGGTTGCTCGGAGTGAGCCCCGGGAGCTGACCCAGAGGCTGGGTACCGTTGCTCGAGTGCTCGAGCGCGCCGCTGCCACGCACTTCGGTTACCTCTCCCGTTTCCTCATCGACCTCGAGGACGTCGCCGGCGCAGAGCCCGAAGGGCACACCCCCGCACGAATCGCCGTTCTCGTTGTAGCGCTGGTCGTAGTTGATGATCGCCTGGCGGTCGAGCAGGTTGAACACGTCGACCAGGAGCTGGATCTCGTAGTCGCCTACCTTGATCGGGTAGTCGAAGTGGAGGTCCATCTCGTAGTCGTCGGGGTTGCGGCCGACCGAGCCGCGGGGCGTCAAGTAGTACTCCCAGTTCTGGTAGCCGGGCGAGTAGCCGTAGGCGGTCTGCGGGGTGCCCGAGCGCCAGTAGGCCGAGACACCGACGGTCAGGTCGGTCAACGGGCCGTCCTGGACGGTGTAGCTGCCGCTGGTCTTGAACTGGTGGGTGCGGTCGTTCGACAGCTTGCCGTCGGCGTTGATCAGGAAGTCCGCGTAGTCGAACGCCGAGTTGATGTTGGGATCGAGCTGACCGGTCGACGCCTGGAAGAGGCCGTCGTAGTTGCCCTCGAGCTCGCTCCAGAGGTAGCTGGCGTAGAGCTGCCAGCCGTTGGAGTAGCGCTTGCGGGCGTTGAGCTCGATGCCGGTGTACTCGCGCTTGACACTGGGCGCCGCGACCGAGTCGTAGTTGTAGAAGGTCATATCCGAGCCGATGCCCTGGCCCGGGTTAGCGATGAAGTACCCGGTGGTCGGGGAGATCAGGAAGTCCTCGATGACCTGGCCGAGCTCGCGGTAGGTGCCCTGGATACCGATCGCGAAGTTGGGCAGGATCTCGTACTCGTAGCCGACCAGGAACTCGTCGATGTACTGCCCTTCGAGGTTGGGATCGACCGGAGTCGTGCCGCCGAGCGTCGAGTTGCGGAAGCCGCCCGCGCCGTCCGGGAGCGGAACGATCGCGTTCGGACTCGGGTCGAAGTTGTAGGCGAACGCCTGCACCTCGCCGCCGAACGCCCGGATGTTGATGTCCATCGGGATGTTCTCGTAGTAGCGGCCGAAGGATCCGAACAGCTTGGAGCGGCCGTTGGCCTGCGGGTCCCAGATGAACGCCAGACGGGGCGCGTAGTTGTCGTCGATCTTGATAGAGGACTCGCCGAAGCGGTCGTTGATCTCCTGCGACTCCCAGCGGAAGCCGAGGTTCAGCGTCAGGTTCGGCATCACCTTCCAGGAGGTCTGGGCGTAGGCCGCGGTCGAGACCGAGTCGGGCTCGGAGACGAGCGGGGCCGCGATCACCCAGGTCGACGGGTCGGACTGGTCGAAGCCCGCCACCTGGTCGTCGATGTAGTACCGGTGGCGGTAGACCGGCGGTCCGTCCGGATCCGTCCGGCTCTTCAGGATGTAGATGCGCTGGCCGGCGCCGCCGTTCCAGTTGGCGTTGACCGCGCTGGTGTGCTCGTTGTCGGCGCCGAACTTGAACTCGAAGTTGCCGACGAACTTGGAGACGTCGAGCTTGAAGACCTCACGCTCGAACTCCTGGTCCTGGTGGAAGCCGAAGCCGCCGGAGAGCGCGTCCGGTCCGTTGGGTCGCGTATCGATGTAGTTCGGGATCGACTTGCCGGCGCCGTAGGTGAAGTCCTCTTCCTGGTGCAGGCCCGCGAGGGCCTCGACCACCCAGGAGCCGCCGAAGACGCCGTCGTAACGGAGCACGAAGTCGTCGCTGCCGGTCTCGCGCTTGCCGTTCCAGGTCGACGCCGGGCCCTGGATGTTGAAGATGTTGCCCTCGCGGGTCGTCGGGTCGCCGAAGATCGAGAAGGCCAGGTTGTTGCTGCTGTTGATCCGGTAGGTCAGCTTGCCGGCGTAGAGGTCCTCGGCGATGTCGGCGTCGATGATCGTGCCCGGGACCGGCGAGTTCGGCGAGTTGATCTCGTTGATCACCGTGGTCGCGTCGGTGCGGTCGACCTTGTTGTAGGCGACGAAGAACCAGAGCTTGTCCTTGACGATGAAGCCGCCGAGGTCGAAGCCGAGCTCGGAACGGCTGTCGG
>JAIOJS010000383.1 GCA_019911795.1 Thermoanaerobaculia bacterium
GCTGAGAGGGCCGGGGCGACCGATGGCTAAGGGGCAAACGTCACAGTCACCGGAGCGTGGTCACTGGTTCCGGTCTCGCGGGCGGAGTGGCTGGAGGTCGACCGGGTCGCCGTCGCCCGGTCGGCGAGAACGTAATCGATGCGCCAGCCGATATTTCGCTCGCGGAGTTTGCGCCATGGCGCCCACCAGGTAAAGAGGGCGTCGTCGTCGGGCGCGTGGTGGCGGCCGAGGTCGACGAGACCAAGAGCGAGGAGACGCTCGAGGATCTCTCGCTCCTCCGGACTCTGACCGAGGCCGCCGGGCTTGCGCTCCTTGGGGTGAACGTCACGCTCCTCGCGGGCGATGTTGAGATCCCCTGCGAGGACGAGGGGCTTCCCAGTCGCGAGCTGTGCGGCTGTCCAGCTCGAAAGCTCAGCGAGGAAGCGCAACTTGTCGCCGTAGTTCTTGCCGCCGTTGGGCACGTAGAGAGTGGCGACGGTGAGTTCCTCGAAGTCGGCGACGATGCTCCGCTCCTCGAAGTCGAAGGGCGGGTTGGAGAACCTCGGCGGTCGCTGGAATAGCCCCTCGCGACTGAGGATGGCGACTCCGGAGTACCCGCCGGCCCCGTGCCAGTGTCCGTGCCAGCCAGGGATCTCGGCGAGATCTCCGGGTAGCTTGTCGAGGCCGACTTTGATCTCTTGCAAGCAGACGATGTCGGGAGTGGCCGCCGCCAGCCACTCTAGGAGCTGCTCACGACGGGCCCGTACCCCGTTGACGTTCCAGGTCGCAATCTTCATGAACAGAGCTTCACTGGCTTCATGAACAGAGGCTCACTGGGGCGGGGTCACCGAGGCGACGAAGTCGCTGAGCGACCGAGCGACGGTGGCAAGGTGGTCAGCGGCGGTGAACCCGGAGCTTCGCCTCGGCTTCAGTGAGTGGTCGCCATCGGCGAGCCACTCCACTCGAATCGCGGAGGAGAGGTCGTAGCCAGCAACTTCGCCTGGGAGGCCAAAGGAGTCGCGCTCCCCCTGCAGAATCAGGGTGGGCGTCGCCAGGTTGGCCAGATGCTCCGTTCTCAGCTTCTCCGGGCTTCCCGGGGGATGAAAGGGGTAGCCGATGCAAACCAGTCCAGCGACGCCTAGTTCGTCGGCCACCATCGAGGCGATCCGTCCACCCATCGATTTGCCGCCGATGACCAAGCGCTGTGGCGAGCCCAGCTGAGCCACGACTTCGCGCCAACAATCTAGGAGGACCGGAGGGCGGTCGGGAGGGCGCCGGCTCCCTTCGGAACGCCGCCGTCTCATGTAGGGAAACTCGAAGCGAACCACTCGCAGTTCCAACCGGCTCAGCCGAGTAGCTAGATCGGCGAGGAAGCCTGACTCCATGCCGGCTCCGGCTCCGTGGGCGAGGACGATCACATCCCCGTTCTCGGGGCCGTCGATCAGGAAGGGAATGGTGTCGTGCATGGAAACGGAAGGCGGGGACGGCACCGTGGCCGGAGCCGTCCCAACCAATCTCCCGAGTAGGGTCCGAGGCGTCTACATCTTGTAGAGCACGCGGACCGGCTCGACCTCGGCTCCCTCTTTCGCCATCTCAGTCAGAGCCTCGTATCCGTAGTCCCAGATCAGGGTCTTGCCCTTGATCTCGGTGGCGTTCTGCTCGAGGACTTCGAACGGTGCGGTGAGTTCGAAGCGAACCCGCATGCTCTCCATCGACTCCTTGACCATCGCGGAGGAGTCGTCCTCTTCCTCCTCGGAGAGACCCATCGTTCCGAGATCCTCTGCGGGGTTGATGGGCGGAGTCGAGATCAGCAGCGTCCCGTCCTTCTCCTCGATGATCAGCTGTGCGAAGGGGCTGTCGGTGCCAGAGCCCTCCTCGCCCTTGTCATCGAGTTTGATCTGTTGCAGCTTGCTGATGTGGTCAAACTCGAAGAGGAAGTCGGCACCGATCGACTCGCCTTCGGACATCTTGGCCGAAACCAGTCGTACTCCCTCGGGTAGCCGCGCCTTGATGTCGGCGGTCTGCTCCTCGAACTGGGAGGCTTGTTCCGCCGCCTGCTGCTCCTGGAAGTCCTTCCGGGCGGCGTCGAGCTCCTCGGCGGTAGGTGGGCCCTCTTTGCCCTCGAAGCCGCGCTTCATCGAGGCCATCATGTGGACCATCGGTTCCAGATCGACGGACATCGCGATGCGGGCGGTTCCCGAGAGGTCTTGGTTGATCTTGACGTCCTGCTGCACGTCGAAGCAGGCCACGAGAAGCGAGAGAAGGGCGAGTGGTGCGACGATGCGAAGAAGGCGAGCTGCGGCCGAGCGGGAGCCGGCGAGAGGACGAGGGGGCATAGTGTTCTCCTGCAATTCCTGGTGTCGATCGATGCGATCAAGGTCTACGATTCAAAGGGTGCCGACCAGCATACCACTACCGGTTCTTGTCGACGACGGAAAGGCCAGTGGAGAGACGCGCCGGCTATCGCTGGGGTTTCCTACCAGGCCGAAGTATTGCCGCTCTCGAAGCCGTCGGAAAAGATCTCGACGACGCTGGTGAAGGCGAGACAGGATGGAGTCAGAGCCGCTACGCTGGCGACGTGATTGCCCATTCGCGTCGGTACCCTCTCGGGTGCGACCCCAAAAAGGTGACCGGTTCCGAAGTTCAGGCTGATGTTGCTGAAGCCTCCCCCGAGCAGATGACAGTAGCTCATGATGGTGCCGCTCCCCGCTCCCACTGGGCCAGGAAGTGAGGTTGTACCGCAGTAGCACCCGCTGCTGCACTG
>JAIOJS010000384.1 GCA_019911795.1 Thermoanaerobaculia bacterium
ATCCGAAGCTCCTCGACACCCTCTGGCGCGAAGTCATCCACCGCTACCCGGCCCTGAGTTCGCGGCTCGCCAAAGCGCGTCGACTGCGGCCGTGGGTGACCTCCAAGCGCGTGCAGAGACGGTGGAGCCAGGCGGCAGGACCCGACTGGGCCCTCCTCCCCTTTACCTTGGCTTTTTGGAGCCCCCTCTTCTCTACCGGTATGGCCTGGAGCCTGGCCGGGGTCGAGCGCCTGACCGAAGTCTTGTCACCAGACAACCCCGAATCGATCGAGTCGGGCCTGAAGGAGTATGGAGACAGCCTGCAGCGTGAGGCGGAGCACCTGCGTCTCCTCACCGAGGCGGCCTACCGGACCCTCGACGATCTCGATCGCTTCCACGCCGTAGCCCTCGTCTACTTCGCAGCGGCGAGCTATTGCGAAGCACTCCAACGGCTACGAGATCGAGGACCGAACGAGCAACCCTGGGCCCTTGCCGGTTTCCTCGGTACCGGAGACCCGACCCTCGAGGGAGCGCTCGATTGGATCCTGAAACAGCTCGATCTTCCGGTAGATCAACAGATTCCAGGTAGCGAGTGGGCTGATCGGATCAGGGCGATGCTCGCCCCTCGCGACATCGTCGGTTTGGACAAGCCCGTGAGTCCGGGTGTGTACGGCGTCGACCTGGCGCTCCTTTGGTCCCGCCTGGATCGCCTGGGAATTGGTCACCTCGACCCCCGAGAACAGGCCGAGCTGGAAGCTCGCCTCCGTTGCTGAGTCCGTAGAACCCGAGGCCAGTCGCTTCGCCGTCATCGGGCCGTTGTGCTTCCTCCATCCACAACACCCTTCCATCCAACTGGCACCTTTCCGGGGCCTTTGGCGCAGGTCAAGGTGTAGGCATCGCATTCTCGGGGGCGAGCCATTCCTCTCCCGGGGACCCAAAGGGATCTGCCTACCGGTACTGATCGCAAACCCGCTCCGAAACGGAGCCTTTGGAAAGGACCCGGCGCATGCAACGATTCTTCGACCCATTCTTCTACCCCCGGATGCTGTTCTACCCTCGGAGACTGTCCTACCCTGGGCGGCTACTCCTTGCCACAACGATCGCTCTGGCAGCCGGTTCTGCCGCGATGGCCTGTACCCCGACGCCGTGCATCGAGGCCAGTCCAAACCCGGTGATTCTCGGCAACGGCCAAACTGAAGGCCCTACAAACCTCGACTGGAATGCCGGATTGGTGCCTGGCGGGGTCGAAACGACGGTGGAAGTCGACGCGATGGAGACGACTCTCAGTACCATGCCGGTGGGCCAGGGTCCCTACACCATCGAGATCGGCAAGCAGTACCTGTTTCGAATTCGGGATTCCAACAAGGTGCAACTCGCTAGCGTCGCAGTCAGCGCCGAGCGGCGCCCCGTCGCGGGTCGAGTGCCCGATCATGGGTTCACGCGGATTCCCTCAGAACCAGGACGCTTCGCGGCGGCGGTCAACCCAATCGAAGGCCTGTTCTCGGTCCACGGGACCTTCTTTGAATTCAACGTCAGAGTCAAGGAGCCTCGCAACATCACCGCTTTCGTGACCCGCAATCAGCCGAATGGATGCAACACCGACGGTCTCGACATCGTCACCGTGGGCGCACAGGGTACCAAGAACTACCAACTTCAGCATTCGCTGAAGCTGTACAACCTCGAGCCCTCCACCAACTACTTCTGGCTGATCAAGATGACCAACAAGGCTGGAGAATCCGTTTGCCGGGATGGTAGCTTCCGCACCAAGGCACGGCTCTCGACCATCACCGTCCAGAGCGTTCACGTGTTCGACGACAGCGACGAGACCAGTGCCGGAGACCTCCGCTTCGGCTTCTTCGTCAACCCCACTTTCGACAGCAATCAGGGGGACCCGGTCGCCTTCTTCCCTTCAACGGGAGAAACCAGTATCAACAGCGGTACCGGGGTCGACTTCGAGCCAGACGTCAAACTGGTCGTTCCGAACCTCGAGGATATCGACTTCAATGTCACCGGCTCAGACGACGACGAGTATGTTGGGCTCGGTCTCAACACGTGCGGCCAGCTGATGATCCCTCGCAACAGCTCCGCAAGTAATGACTGCGGTGACTACAACGGCAAGACCGTGCCGCTGCACTTCGGACCCGAAGCGCCCGGGCAGGAGGAGATCTCCCGCAACTTCAGGGTTCGCGTCTTGCGAGGCGCGCTGGAGTTCGAGGTCACCTGCCATCTCCAAGTGACTTACAACTAGGAGCGGCCCTAGGAGCGGCCAGAATGAGCGGCCAGAATGAGAAAGCGGCCGCTCCCTAGGGAGCGGCCGCCAGTTTCAGGTTTATCAGAGTCGAGACTCGAGTTCACGAGGAACTCAAAGCAACTTCACGACGCGATCGGTGAGACCGTTCTCACCCAACACCACCGTAAGGTTGGAGGTCTCGGCGACCTTCTCCAGCACCTCTAGTTCCCGCAGACGCATCAGCGCCGCGTTCGACTCGAAGATCCGCGCGGTGTTGGCCTGCGACCGGATGGCCGCCGTCTCCTCCCGACGCGTCACCAGGTTAGCCTCGGCCGCCTTGCGCGCCTCGGTAACCCGGTTGAGAAGGGTCTTCATCTCTCCCGGCAGAATGATGTCCCGAATTCCGAGACCTTCCACCTCGAGACCGAGGGAAGTAGCACGTTCCCGCACCACCCCCTCGAGCTCCGTCGCCACGTCGTCCTTATCGGACAACAGGGTGTCGAGCTCGCGAGAACCCACCACCGCACGCAGTGCGAGCTGGGCCTCCCGGTAGAGAGACTGTTCGTACGACTCGACGGTGGTTGCGGCCTTCACCGCATCGACCACCCGGTAGGTCACCACCGCGTTCATCCGCAGGGTGACCTTGTCGGCAGTCATGATCTCTTGACCGCTGACATCGATCGCCTGCTCGCGAAGGTCGACCGGCAAAACTCGCGACTTGGCCACGTCACGCCAGAAGGCGTAGCGTCCCGCGCCGAGGGTCTCGGACAGCTTGCCGTCGACCATCACCAGACCGATCCAACCGGCGTCGACCGAAACCTCCTCGAGGAATCGTGCCGCCGTCGGGCTGTTGAGAATCGCCGCCAGGGCGTTGTGCTCGAAGCGCGACTGCCGCGTCTCGACCACCTCGACCTCGACCGTCCGGAACGCCGTCCAGACCGCCCACAGGCCACGTCCCAGCACCGAGACGAATCGACCGTCGACCCACACCAACGCTCGCTGGTCCTCTCCGAGATCGAGAACCCGGGCCTCGTCTCCGAGCGCCCCGGTCCGCACGATCACATCGAGATCCGAGGACTCGATGAAGGTCTCACGCACCGAGGCTCGAACGACCCGCACTCGGAAGAGGGGGTCGATCACCCAGTGCCTACCCGGCCGTAGAACCCGCTGGAACACATCGTCCCGATAGAGGAATCCACGTTCGTACTGCTTGATCTTGATCCACCGAATCATGGGGATCACCTTCCTTTCGCGCCCCGACCCGTCCTCCGGACCGGAGCTTCCTTGCGAGCCGGTCGACCCTTACGTCTAAGCGTCACCGTCTCCTGTTTCGATGCCGATCCTCCGGAGGATCGGCGCTTCCAACTGGACGCCAACCACTGCGGCAAGCGTCACTTTCCAACTCTCGAGACTGCCAATTTCCAAAACTATGGTCATCACTGGACCCGGAATCTCTTTCTAGGATCGATCAAAGTGACTTCGCCGGAGACCCAGGCAGCCGTGTCTCGCGTTCGACTGCGGAGGATTGCCCGCACCGCACCGACTCCACCTTCCGGCTCTCCAAGGTCTGCCCCGGGGCGGCACGTCTCGAAATCGCGGGTTGGTGTTTTGTTACGGTTGCAGCGACGATCCTGCAAGGCGCCGTGACGCGATGCCGCTCACCGCTCTCACCTCCCCGAGGGTTGGCGGAAACGACTGCGGCGACACTGTCTACACTGAGCCTCCGGCTCGGTCGGCATTTGGAAACCTGCTAGAGGTTGCTTGTTTGGAGCGGGAGTTGAACCCGCGACTCCCGAGTTATCAGTTCGGTGCTCTACCCTGCTGAGCTATCCAAGTGCCCGATCTCACCTTCGTAAGAATCCGTTCACGGAATGCGTTTCGCCAGAGGCTCACGCACCGCCGGCCCGGTGCCAATCGGTCATGTCAAATTTCTGTTCGTCTTCCATCGCTGTGTTTCTCCAAGAATGTCTGAATGCAGAATGCCAAGATGCTGAACGCCCAAACGCAAAAAAGCCCTCCGAGGTTTCCCCCGGAAGGCTTCTTGATCCGTCGTCGATGCACTCGACGTCGATGCAATAATCCTTCGCTAGGGCGATTCCTCTCCATCCACTGGACCCTGAGCCAAGCCAAATGGGGCCAAGCAAACTGGGGTCCAGCAAGAGACGGCCTTGGGATCGGCGGCTGCCGACCTGAGGAGGGTGGATATGGAATGATTTTGCATCGGTTTGCTTCGCTTCTCTTACGAGTTTCTTTGCGAGGTCGGCGATTATCCGGGCCACATCCTCGATTGTCAAGAGGCTAGATGTCACGGAGTAAGAAACGGAGGCGTTCGACGGAGGGCTCCACGGTGACTCCGACGGAGAGCTGAGGGGGCTTCTCCTCGGCCTTCCCCATGCTACGATCGCCTCACCCTAGGCGGGTGCAAGCCGCCCATTTCCCATAGGTTGGAGAGGATCGAGAGATGTCGGAAATAGAACGCGAAGTGATGGATCTGGACGTCGTATTCGTCGGAGCCGGTCCGGCGAATCTGTCGGGGGCCTACCATCTGGCCAAGCTGATCGAGAAGCACAACGAGAACCTCGGCGAAGGCCAATCCCCCCTCGAAGTGGAGATCGCGGTGCTCGAAAAGGGCAAGGAGATCGGGAGCCATGCGCTCTCCGGCGCGGTTCTCGATCCACGGGCGCTGAAGGAGCTCTTTCCCGATACCTGGCAGGACGCGCCGGTCGAGGCGCCCGTCGGCAAGGAGGACGTCTCCTTCCTGACCGAGAAGAAGGCTTTCTCGTTCCCAATCCTCCCTCCCGCGTTCCACAACCACGGCAACTACGTCTGCTCCCTCGGCAAGCTCGTCAAGTGGATGGCGCCCCTTGTGGAAGAGGCCGGCGTCGACATCTTCACCGAGTTCGCGGCGTCCGAGGCCCTGATCGAAGACGGTCGAGTCCTCGGGGTCCGCACCGGCGACCGCGGCATCGACCACCACGGCAACCCCAAGGCCAACTTCGAACCGGGGATGGATATCCACACCCGCGTGACGGTCCTCGGTGAAGGTCCACGTGGCACTCTCGCCAAGCAGCTGGAGGAGAAGCTCGACCTGGGCGCCGGCCAGAACCCGCAGATCTACGCCATCGGCATCAAGGAGATCTGGGAGGTGCCGGAGGGTCGCATCGAACCCGGCGAGGTGATCCACACCATGGGCTGGCCCCTCGACACCAAGACCTTCGGCGGTGGCTTCCTGTACGGAATGCAGGACAACCAGTTCATCGTCGGCCTGGTGGTGGGGCTCGACTACCAGAATCCCTGGCTCGATCCCCATACCGAGTTCCAGCGCATGAAGACCCACCCGCGGATCCGCAAGCTGATCGAGGGCGGCAAGATGACCTACTACGGCGCCAAGGCCCTGCCCGAGGGCGGTTGGTTCTCGATGCCCAAGAGCCACGGCGACGGCTTCCTCATCGTCGGGGACTCGGCCGGCATGCTCAACAGCGAACGCCTCAAAGGCATCCACCTGGCCATGAAGTCCGGGATGCTAGCCGCCGAGACGATCTTCGACGGGCTCCTGCGAGATGACCTGTCGGCCGACACGCTCGCCGGCTACAAGAGCCGAGTCGATGCGAGCTGGATCAAGAAGGAGATGTGGCCGGTACGCAACTTCCACCAGGCCTTCGACAAGGGCATCTTCGCCGGGATGTTCCAGGCCGGAGCAGGGATGGTCACGGGAGGACGCGGCTGGGGCTTCAAGAATCGCCTCGACACCCACGCCGGCCACGAACGGATGATCGACCTGACGTCCCCGAAGGGGAAGGGACTGAAGCCCGCACCACCGGTCGCCTACGATGGCAAGCTCACCTTCGACAGGCTCGGCGACGTCTACAACTCGGGCACGACCCACGAGGAGGATCAGCCAGTGCACCTCCTGGTGCGCGACACCAATATTTGCGTCACCAAGTGCGTCGTCGAGTACGGCAATCCCTGCGAACGCTTCTGTCCGGCGGCGGTCTACGAAGTGGTCCAGGATCCTGCCGCGGCCACGGGAAAGCGGTTGCAGATCAACGCCAGCAACTGTGTCCACTGCAAGACCTGCGACATCATGGACCCCTACCAGATCATCACCTGGGTGCCACCCGAGGGTGGGGGCGGTCCGAACTACGGTCGTATGTAGCTCGACGCTCGATGTAACTCGCCCCTTGGGCTGAAGACGATACCAAAAGGGCCGGAAGATCTCATCGATCCTCCGGCCCCACCTGCAATAAGCGCCTCTAGCGGAGAGTGCAGTCTCCCGAGCCGGTATCGACGAGGACCCGCGTGCCGCCGCTCCCGCGACGAGCCCCCACCACTTCACGTCCGTCGTAGCGAAGGTCGGCATCCGCGTACTCGACATAGACCCGGCCGCTGCCGAGATCCGCCGCGAGGTCGAACTCGAAAGCACTGCCGCCCTCGATTCGGACATCGCCGGATCCCGTATCGAAGCGTAGGCTGCGGGCCCGCGAGAGGTCCCCCACCAGGGTGACGTCTCCAGATCCCGTGTCGACATCGAGGTCGACCACCGAGAAGTCCTCTCCGGTCACCTGTCCTGAGCCGGTATCGATACGCGCGCTCTCCGCGCTACCGTTGGCGATCCAGACGTCGCCGGAACCGGTATCGACGAGCAGATCGCTGACCTCGAGACCGTGGACCTCGACATCGCCCGATCCCGTGTCGACGCTGAGCGATCCATAGACATCGCGAACTTCGACGTCTCCCGATCCGGTGTCTACGAGGAGCTTGCCGTCGAAGGACTCCACACTCACCTTGCCCGAGCCGGTATCGAGGGTGAGTTCACCCTGTAGGCGGCCGCGCGTGGTCATCGGACCGACGACCCCGTCCACCGTCAGTTCGGCGCCCGCCGGCATCTCGACGACGAGATCGGCGTAGAGAACCGGCACTCCTCGCTTGGTCTTGCCGTAGACCTTCACCGGTTCGTTGAAGTACTTGGACGACGAATAGTTACGTCCGTTCTGTTGAGGGTAGGCGAAACCCGAGTAGTCGTCGGTCGGGTAGCTCAACCCCCACTGTCCTCGGTGCTGTACCCAGACCATCGAGTCGAGGAGAGACCGCGTCTCCGCATCGTTCCGGCCTTCGGCGTGCACCGTGGCCCGAACCTTCACACTGTTACCCGTCGCCGGAACCACTTCGAAGGAACCGCCGATGTTGACGATGGTCACTGCCCTGTCCGTCGAGAACGACTTCTCGACCGTCTTGGTCTGTTCGGCTAGGACCGCGTTGGCTCCTGCGAAGCCGAACGCGAGGAGGGCGATGGATGCGAGGAAGGTCGATCGGCGCTGCGATCGAAGGACCGACTCTGGTTTGTGTCGTTGCATGGTAGATCTCCGGGTCTGAGTACGACAAAAGATGCAGTTCGACCCACAGGTCGAAAGGCGGGGTGTTGCTCAGCCAAACTACGAGGACCGTAGGGAAAGGTTACAGCGGCGGCGATCGTGTCCTCATGTCCGGCAGGTAGCCCAGATATCAGTAGGGCGCCGCGCCCTACCGTACGATCTCGTGGAGAGCCCCTTCTTCGCGACCAGCGATGGGATCCAGGGATCAGAACTCTGGATCCTCGAGCCCGGCGTGGACCTTAGGGGCGAAGAGCCAACGGGGACGTTGGCGCTCCAAGGCGGGTGGGCCTTTGAGCGAAGTCAACCTTGCGGGAAACAGCGTGGACCTCCGCGGTGGCAAACAACGCCTTGGAGCGTCATTGCCCCAATCACAGCCTTTCGGTGGGCAGGTGAAGAGCCCCACGCATCCCGTCCACAACGCAGCGCGAGTTCCAAGGGCGTCGACGTGTCCCAGGGGGCTCTCCGCAAGCAGAGGCAGCAACGACCAAAGTCCACCCGCGTTCCGCCGCGCAGCGGAGCGCAGGCGCCGGCCCACCCTTCGACTACCAATCTGCCGGCGCCGGTCCCTGGGATACGTCGACGCCCTTGGGACTCGCGCGGCCCGCTACCGAGCGAAGAGCCAACGGAGACGTTGGCGTTCCAAGGCGGGGTGGGCCCTTGGGCGACGTCGGTCTTGCGGGGGGCGACGTGGACCTCCTCCAATGAGTCCTCAGGGAGGTCCCAAGCGGCGCCAGCTCGTGGCCGCCAACTCTCGACCATCGATTCCCAGGGCGAGGACTCGCCATTGCAGCCCATCGCTCGCTTGGCTAGCCAGGAAGGAGGGAGCTCGGTACTGCCCAATTCCCTGTTGCAGCAATGCTGCGTGCACCTCACGATTGTCAGCCGTTTGGATCTCGAGGCGGTAGAGCAAGACACCGGGAGCAGTACTCCACGAGAACGCGAGCGGATCCGCGTCGACTTGACCCCAGCCCGAGAAACCCTCCTCAGGTTCGTTGAGGACGAGTTGGCCACTGATGGCCATCGCCGCAGCATCACCGACGCTGCCGACGAAGTAGCGCAGGATGGGCATCGGAAAGCCCGCGACGCCGCCCGAATGAACGACTCCTTGCCCTGCGCCGGCATTCCCGAGATTCGAGTCGGCTTCCTTGTCATCTGAAGCTTCGATACGCAAGAGGATCTGGTGGAGTCCGTAAGCCTCCGTCGGCAAAAGCTCTGGCCTCGGACCCGGCAGAGTGATCTTCCCGGTGGGCGGAAGGAAGATGTTGAACCGGTCGATCACAGAATAGCGCCGTTGCAGGGCGCGTTCCTCAGGCGGGAGGGTCGCCTCGGTCAGGAGGTCGCGACTCGAGGGGGGATCATCCGAGGGACGCACTACTTCCCACCGGCCTTTGAGACGACCGGTGCCGTTGTATGCGATCTCGGCCGCAAACGTTGGTAGGGTTCCGCCGCCGCTCACGGCGAGGACGGGAGCATCCGTCTCGAAGGCGATCTGAACGTCGAGAAGGGCGAACGGAACTCTCGCCCCGCCCCCGGCCATGCGGCAGGTCACAAAGACGTACTCATCAGGACCGCCCACAAGGCTTTGAAAACGTCTGACATAGAAGAACTGCGAAGCCGCTCCACGCTCCGCCGCCTGGTAGGCACGGCGCGAGACGGAGGGTGGAATCGACATGATGTCAGTGAAGGTCGAGCCACGCAGCGACGATTGGTCGAAGCGGATCGGCAGCCGGCCGAAGAGAGTCGACGGGTCGCACTTCATGCCGACCGCTGGAGCCGCCGGGATCAGTTCACCACACCAAGTAGCCTCGACGGGAACCTGGTTATCGAGTCCCCCGAAGGTGATGAACACCGACGTCGACCCTTGGGAGTTGACGTTGACGCCATTGGGATCCCGGCGAATCTGAGCGTCTGCGGATCGGGGGGCGCTGCCCATGAGGAGGAGTACGAGAACCGTGCCGACGAGCCGAGCGTGGTCCAGAGAGTGAACGGTGGTGTTTATTTTCATAGTCTTTCCTTTGCCAATGCCGTAGACAGACTGGTCTAGAAGATGCTGGTCTAGAAGATGCTGATCGAGAGACCTCCGGACACTGTCCAGAGGTCGTTTTGGTCCGAGAACCCGAAGACCAGGTCGCTAGCCTCGAAGGTCTGGCGGGAATAGAGAAGGTGGAAGCGGGAGCTGAACCCATGACCGGCCCCGCTGTCTGCTCCTCGGGTGCGACCGAACTGCCAGCTCCATTGCGCAGTGAAATCGGTGGTCAAGCTCTCGCGGACCAGAGGCGAGCTGTCGGAGTCGCTACGCGAGGCCATCAACTCGACAGAATGGGTGCGAAATCGCCAGTTCAGGTTGAGTCCTGTCCGCAAGGTGGTGTCGGTCTCACCACTGGCCAGGTTTTCGGAGCTCTCTTTTCCGAGGGTGATCGCCAGGTCGAGATTGGATCGTGGAGTGAGGCTGAAGTTGATCCCAAAGGTCTCGGCCGCAAAATCGTCGTTTTCTCGACCCGGCTGTCGGTTGTCTTGATCCGAACGGCTCGCCGTCGCGGCGAGGCGCCACAGGTTGCCCTGCCAATCCATCGACAGGACGTGATTCAGACTCTCCTGGTCCGGCAGGTGCCCGGGGCTGAAGCCCCCGTTGATCGGCAGGGTGTCGCTGAACTGGTGGGTGCGACCGTAAGAGTAGGTGAGGGCTGGTAGCCAGCGTGCCTCGGTACCCGAGTCGTTCCTTACGGCCTTGGCCAGAGGTAGAAGGAGCACCCCGGTATCCTGCCGAGTCTTGGTTTCCAGGATCGAAGGGATGTCATCCAGG
>JAIOJS010000385.1 GCA_019911795.1 Thermoanaerobaculia bacterium
GCGCCGGCCAGGTTCTCGCCAAAGGCCAGCGAGGTTCCCATGGCGATCAGAGCGATGAGATCGACCCCGGTGTTGCCCCGAAGTAGAGCGCGAACCACCGAGAAACTCAGGGGGACCAGCACCAGCGCGATCGACACCGCCCAGATGAGATTGGCCGCAACGGTGCCGACCAGAAACCACGCTACGCCCCCTCCAAGCAAGCCCCCGAGGGCGAGCGCCAAGACCAGGCGATCGCGACCCGAGACCCATTGAGTCGTCATAGATTCCAGGATTTCCTGGAACTAGCGTTCAACTTCGATGCCCGGGCCGAGGTCCGCCTCCGGCGTCTTGGAGATCAACACTGTGTCACCGATGGGCAGCAGGACCCGATGGACATTGGAGCCGAAGGGCAGGTTGATCTCGTAGTACCCATCCGAGTAGATCTGGATCAGGGTGCCGGCGCTCCCCTTGAGGCCCAAAATCTGATTGTGAATCAGTACTTCGTTCGGTATGTCCATGCGATCTACTCCTCCCAGTATCCCTGCTCGCGATAGTCCTTGAGCTTGCGCTGCAAGGTGCGCAAACCAATCCCCAAAATGGTCGCGGCCCGAGCTCGATGTCCACCCGTTCGCTCCAACGTTTCGAGAATTGCTTGACGCTCGATGTCCTCCATCGAACGTGGCGTTCCTGCCGCAGGCTGAATCGGTGTCCCGCTGTCCACCACCCCGACACCGGCGCCATGCACCTCCTCCGGTAGGTCGGCGACCTCAACGATGTCTCCCTGGTGGAAGACCACCGTCGACTCGATGAGATTGCGCAGCTGACGGACGTTGCCGGGAAAGTCGTAGTGGTTGAGAGCGTGGATGGCGCTGGCGGAAAGAGTCTTGGCCGGTTTGCCATGCTCACGGGAGAACTGATCGAGAAAGTGCTCGGCGAGGAGCACGATGTCACCGCCACGATCGCGCAGCGGCGGGATCTGCAGGGTCACGACCTTGAGTCGGTAGTAGAGATCCTCGCGGAACTTACCCTCGGATACCGCGTTCTCCAGATCGCGATTGGTCGCCGCGATGAGGCGAAAGTCGACATCGATGAGGTCGCTGCCGCCCACTCGCATTACCTGACGCTCCTCCAGGACTCGCAGGAGTTTGACCTGCAACTCGGGATAGAGCTCGCTGATCTCATCGAGAAAGAGCGTGCCGTTGTGAGCCAGTTCAAACTTGCCGATCTTACGGGTCACCGCGCCGGTAAAGGCACCGCGCTCGTGTCCGAAAAGCTCACTCTCCAGGATGTCGTTGGGGATGGCGCCGCAGTTGATGGCGAGGAAGCGCTCGTCCTTGCGGGGACTCGCGTGGTGCAAGGCATTGGCCACCAGTTCCTTGCCGGTACCGCTGTCGCCGATGATGAGGACGCTGGACCGGGTCGGCGCCACCATGCGCATCTGCTCGAAGAGCTTCTCCATCGGTGCCGAGTTGCCGATCAAGTTGTCGAATCCGTAGCGCTGCTCGAGCCTCTGACGGAGAGTCGACACCTCCTCCTTCAAGCGCCGATTCTCGATGAGGTTGGTGACCCTCTTGCGCAACTCGTAGAGGTCGACCGGTTTGGTGAGGTAGTCGTCAGCCCCTACTCGCATCGCTTCGACCGCGGACTCGATCGAACCGTAAGCGGTGATCAGCACGACCCCGAGATCGTACTCGCGCTCGCGCACCGCTTCGAGGAACTGCAAGCCATCCATGTCCGGCATGCGCAGGTCGCAAAGGGCGATATTCGGGCCGGGGTGACTCTCTAGATAGACCAGGGCTTGTCGTGCATCGTCGAAGGTACGGACCTTCAAGCCCGCCTTCTCGATGGCCATGGCCATCGACTCGCGCGAGCCGGTCTCGTCGTCGATGATGAGAATTCTAGGGTCTTCCACGGTCGTGCCATTCTGGCAGAAAAGCCATCCAGCATCTACCCGCGTTTCGACCCACGGTTCTCCCGTGGAATCTACCCCCGGGGCGATCAGCCCTTCGGGGAGTTGTAGTTCATCGCGACCGCGACCTTCTCTTTGCCTCCCGCATCGGTCACTGTGATCGTCAGGCTCCGTCCGTCCGGGTGAGTTCCGAGAAGTGCGCCGACCTTGCCCTGGGGAGTTTGACTCTTACTATCGTTCTGGAGTTCGAAGCCCTCCTCTTCGAAAACCTTGCGGTAATGAGCGAGTACGTCATCGACCGAGTCGCCAGTGGTGATCTGAACCATCCCCACTTCCGCCTTCGGTGTCGAGGAGTGGTAAGAACCGTTGACAGACTCAGCGCGCGGATAGATCGGAACCCAGCGCGGAACGTCTTCGGTCGATGAGCCGATCTTCAGCTGGGACGTTCCCTCGTCGGTGGTCATGGTCATGACGCCACCGTCCTCGCCCCCTTTGGCGTTGATCTCCATCTTGCCCTCTTCGGTCTCGAAGGTGAGTCGCCCTTCCTTGACATCCTCGAGGTCGAAGGTGCCGACCTTACCGCTGGAGATCTCGCGAATCGTGATCTTGCCGGGTTCGTCGGACTCCAACAACTCGAGGTCCGGGTTGAATTTGACCACCATCTCGGCCGTCGCCCGCGCCGGGTCAGCTTCAAAGTCTTTGGCGACTTCCTTGATCTTCTGAGCGGCAAAGTATGTGACCACGGTCAGAATAAGGCCACCGAGGATG
>JAIOJS010000386.1 GCA_019911795.1 Thermoanaerobaculia bacterium
CCCTGCGACGCAGTTTGAGGAGAATGTCGACCATGCACTGAAAGCCGGTCTGGTCGAAGAAGTCCTGACCGTGTTCGTCGATCACCTCCTGCAGTACCCCAGCGCGATAGGCGCGGAAGCCGCAGGTGTAGTCGCGAACCCCGGGGGTGGGAAAGAGAATTCTGAAGAGCCAGCTTCCCCAGTAGCTGAGGATTCTTCGCGACCACGGCACGCCCTGGATACGACTGCCGGGACGGTAGCGGGACGCGATAACGGTGTCGTGTCCCTCGCGTACCTGCCGCACCATACGCAGGATCAACTGAGGGGTGTGGGAGCGGTCGGCGTCCATGGTGACCAGGACATCCTTGGGGTGAGCGAGTTCGGCGGCTTTCATCAATCCGTCGCGAATGGTCGCCCCCAATCCCTGGTTGACTTGGTGACGTTCGACTCGCAGTGGCATCCGGGTGGCGAAGTCGTCGGCGATCTCGGCGGTCCGGTCGCGGCTGCCGTCGTCGACGACGACGATCTCGTACACCAGGTCTGCCTCGAACATCGATTCGTCAATGTCCTCGAGCAGCCCGGGCAGAGAGGCCTCTTCGTTGAAGGCGGGAAGGACGATCCAGACCTTCTGGCGGCGGCGTTCAGGGGTGTTCATGCGGAGACCTCGAGGTGTCGAAGGAGAGAGGCGACGATTCGCTCACCGGCGTGTCCGTCTCCAAAGGCGGGATGGGGTACTGGAGACGGACGATCGGAGTCGAGGATGGCTCGTGCTGATCGGACCAGTTTCGCCGCGTCGGTACCTACCAGGGTAGCGACACCGCTTTCGATCGCCTCGGGCCGCTCACTGGTCAATCGGGTCACCAGAGTGGGAACGCCGAGGGCGGTGGCTTCTTCCTGCACTCCGCCGGAATCGGTGATGATGAGTCGGGCTCGACTGAGGAGCTTGACGAAGGCGCGGTAGCCGACCGGCGGCATCAGGTGAACGTTGGCTAGTCCCTCGAGCTCGGCGCGTGCAGCGTTGCCGACTCGGGGATTTAGATGGACCGGGTAGAGAATGTCGAGGGAGCCGGAGAGCTCCTCGGCGAGTCGACGAAGTCCCTGGAAGACGCTTCGCATGCCATCTCCGAGGTTCTCCCGGCGATGGGCCGTGACCAGCGCGAAGGGCCGTCCGTCGACCCACTCTGGCAGGCCGAGGTCGGGGGCCGGGAGTCCGGAGACGAGGTCGCGCATCGTGTACAGCGAGTCGATCACGGTGTTGCCGGTCACCTCGATAGTGGACTCGGAGATCCCTTCACGAAGCAGATTCCGGCGAGCGCTCTCGGTTGGGGCGAAGTGCAGGGAAGCGAGTCGACCGACGACGCTGCGGTTCATCTCCTCGGGGAAGGGATCATAGGGCCGATGCGTGCGCAGGCCGGCTTCGACATGCGCTACCGGCACCTGCCGGTAGAAGGCGGCCAGAGCGGCCATGGCGACGGTGGTGGTGTCGCCCTGCACCACGACGTAGCTCGGATCGACCTCCTCGAGCAAGGCGGCGGCGCGGGTTAGGACATCGGCGGAGAGCTGCGACAGCGACTGGTTCGGTTTCATGAGCCCGAAGTCGAGGTCGGGAACGAGGCCTAGATCGTCGAGTGCCTGCTTCAGCATCTCCCGATGTTGTCCGGTACTGATGAGGAGACTGGGGATCTCGAGGCGTCGGAGTTCACGGACTACCGGGGCGAGCTTTATCACCTCCGGGCGAGTGCCGACGAAGGTCACGACGGGGTGTTCGGCGGTGGCAGCTGAGGGCATGTCGAAGGGTGATGAGGCGATCTGGGCCTAGGACGAGCTGCCGTCGGAGACGTCGCAGTTGTCTGGTGTGGGGGATCGCGCGTGGATCTCTACCAGGCGACCTCATGCCCGACTTCGGGCATCTCTGGTCGGGCCCAGCCCAAGCGTCCAGTGATGGCAGCGCTCAAGGCTTTTCGCTGAGGGTCTTCACCGTGATTCAGGAAGACTCTTGGCGGTTCCCCGGACAGGCCGCGGCACCATTGGATCAACTCGTCGCAATCGGCGTGGGCAGACAGCATGTGAAGGTAGCGGATCTCCGCTTTGACGGAGACTTCCAGGCCGTGGATGGCAACCTGATCCGCGCCGTCGACCAGCGCTCGCCCTCGGGTGCCAGCCGCTTGATAGCCAACGAAGATCACCGCATTCCTGGCATCGGGGAGCCGGTGGAGGAGATGGTGCACGATCCGACCGCCGTTGGCCATGCCGCTGCTGGCGACGATGACGCAAGGCTCCTTGCGCTGGTTGAGCTTCTTGGAGTCGAGCGGACTCCGGCAGGCAGCGAAACGATCGTGGCGAAGCGGACCGAGGTCCTGCTCTACCAGTTCGATCATCTCCTCGTCGTGTTCGGCATGAGCTTGGCGGTAGAGATTGGTGGCTTTGATCGCCATCGGACTGTCGAGGAAGACGACGCCGGGGTCGAGCAATCCTTCGTCGGCCAGCGCGGCGAGGTGGTAGAGGACCTCCTGGGTGCGGCCGAGGGCAAAGGCCGGGATGAGAACGGAGCCTCCCCGTGCGAAGGTGGTGTCGATTAGCTCGCGGAGGGCTTCCTGAGCATTCGTCGGTACGTGACGTCGGTCTCCGTAGGTGGACTCGAGGACGAGCCCCGCCAACTCTCCCTCGATGGGAATCGGATCCTGCAGGATTGGTACACCGTAGCGGCCGACGTCGCCGGAAAATCCCCAGGTACGGCGCTTACCGTCAGCACCCTTGGCGGTGATGGCGAGGGAGGCCGCTCCGAGGAGATGGCCGGCCCGGTGCAGGCGGACCCGAATACCGGGTAGGAGTTCGTGATCTTTGTCGAAGTCGAGTCGGTGCAGGAGACGGAGAGTCTTCTTGACGTCGCCCGACGTGAAGAGGGGCTGGGGGTCGCGATGTCGACTGTAGCCCTTCTTGCGAGCGTAGCGCGCCTCTTCTTCCTGCAACTTGCCGGCGTCCTGGAGCACGAGGGAGATCAACCCTTTACTCGCTCGACTGCAGTAGATCGGTCCCTGGTATCCCTGCGCAACCAGCCGCGGTAGGCGACCGGTGTGGTCGAGATGAGCGTGGGTGACGATGACGCAGGAGAGTTCCGCCGGATTGAACGGAAAGGGGGTCCAGTTCATCGTTTCGATCTCTTCGGGGCCCTGGAACAATCCACAGTCGACGAGGATCCTCTCCGCTCCCCAGGAGAGTAGAGTGGCGCTGCCGGTGACGGTGCCACAAGCACCGAGGAACGTGAGTTTTGCCATACCCCGATCTTAGCCCGTGCCCGTCCGCGGCAGAAGGTTCGGTCCGATGTAGACTTCGGGTCCTAACGACTCACGGAGGAAGCCAAGTGCTGCTGGAACGCTTCGAAGATACAGGCTTGTCTCAATACTCGTACGCGGTAGGCTGCGAAGGGACCGGCAAGGTTGCCATCGTCGATCCCCGCCGCGACGTCGATATCTACCTCGACTGGGCCAAGCGCGAGGGCATGTCCATCACCCATGTGTTGGAGACCCACATCCACGCCGACTTCGCTTCTGGAGCACAGGAACTGGCGAACCGAGTTGGTGCCGAGCTTCTACTCTCGGCCTATGACGAGGGTGAGCTGTACGAAGTGTCATTCGACCACACCGACCTTCACCAGGGGGACTCGATCACCCTTGGGAAGGTGCAGATCGAGGCGCTTCATACCCCGGGACACACCCCGGAACACCTGTCTTTTCTTGTCTTCGACGGCGCCCGTAGCGTGTCGACTCCGATCGCCATGCTCTCCGGCGACTTCCTCTTCGTAGGATCCCTAGGCCGGCCCGATCTCTTGGGTGAAGAGGCGAAGATCGCTCTCGCGCGGCGTATGTTTAACAGTGTGCACGAGCGGCTCTCGGGACTGCCGGATGGTCTGGAGATCCTGCCTGGACACGGAGCCGGGTCGATGTGCGGAGCCGGGATGAGCGGTCGACCTCACTCGACCTTGGGCTTCGAGCGGATCGCTAACCCTTATCTCGATCCGAAGCTGACCGAAGAGCAGTTCGTGGAACGAATTCTGACCGACGTGCCGCCCCTCCCGCCCTACTATCGTCGAATGAAGGAACTCAATGCCGCGGGTCCTCGCACTCTCGACGGTATCCCGGGTTTGGACGCTCTCTCGATCGTCGATTTTGCCCACCAGCGTGATGTCGGCGCTACTGTGATCGACCTCCGCGACCAACTGTCCTTTGGTGGCGGACACATTCCAGCTGCATCCGGCATCGGAGCGTGGGGCTCGATTTCGACGTGGGCGGCGTGGACCGTGTCGTACGACAACCCGATTGTGCTGGTGGGTGAGGATATAGCGTCGATCGAGGCAGGCGCTCGCGGTCTGATCCGAGTGGGCCTCGATCGCATCGAAGGGCACCTCGGCGACGGCATGGAGGCCTGGATCGAGAGTGGACAACCGATCGAGGTCCTGGAACAGATTTCGCCTCAGGATCTTCACCAGCGACTCGCTTCTGGGGACGGTCCACACGTCCTCGACATTCGCTCCGATTCCGAATGGGCGTCGGGGCACGTCGACGGAGCTCAGCACCTGATGGGGGGGTGGATCGAGGAGCGGCTGGCCGAACTGCCCCCTCCCGAAGAGGAGTTGGCGGTGGTGTGTGCGGGCGGCTATCGGTCGACGGTTGTGGCGAGCGTCCTAGCTCGGCACGGCTACCAACGGTTGCTCAACGTGACCGGTGGAATGAACGCTTGGAAGCGCTCCTCGCTGCCGGTGGCTTGAACGACTCCCCTCCAATGAACGACGCCTCTCCTGATGGATCAGCGCAGTAGCCGCTACGCGAGGATCTTTTCCGTGGTCCGAGCGATTCCACCAGGGCGAGTGGCCACCTACGGACAGGTGGCCGAGATGGCGGGATATCCCGGCCACGCACGGCAGGTCGGTTATGCCCTCGCCGCCTACGATGGTGATGAAGCACTCCCGTGGCAGCGGGTGGTCAATGCTCAGGGGAGGGTCAGCCCCCGGGCCGAGCCCGAGTCGGAGGAGATTCAGCGCAACCTTCTGCGGGCGGAAGGGATCGTCTTCGACTCGACGGGACGCCTAGACTTAGAGCGCTTTCGCTGGGCCTAGTGTGGACTCTCAGCGGCAGTTGGGGCGATTCCTGACCTAGTGGACTGTAACCCCCAAAGGATTAGCGCCTGGCCGGCCCTCAGGGCCGAGCTCGGCGTTGCCCCTCCTCGACATAGGCCCCGCTATGCCTGCGTCGGGGCGCCTTGATCTCGCCCCTGATGACACGCCCAACCACTAACCGTTCGAGGGTTACAGTCCAC
>JAIOJS010000387.1 GCA_019911795.1 Thermoanaerobaculia bacterium
CGCCATCCTCGAATCCGGCCTCCAGCAACATCCCGCCTACGCGGATGCGCTGAGTAGCCTCGGCTACTGTCACCTTGCACTCGCCGAGTGGCAGGATGAGGAGGGGCTCGATAGCTCGACCGCCCTCGAGGGAGCGGTGGCGGCCTACCGGGCAACGGTCGCTGCCGCCCCAGATCATCTCTACGCCTACAACAATCTCGCGATCACTCTGCGATCGCTGGGCGAAGCGGCCAATCGACGGGGCGAACCCTATGAAGACTTCTTCGAGCAGGCCCTGGTGGCCACCGACCGCGCCCTCGAACTGAACCCCTCGTATGCCAACGCCATGAACAGCCGAGGGCAGATCCTCAGATCTTCGGCCAATGCCCTAGGCCTTGGCTGTCACGACGACGTCGAACCACTCCTGGCTGCCGCCCGTGCCGCCCACCTCGGAGCCGCCGAGATTCGTCCGGACGTTTGGCAGTACCCGAGCAACGAGGCCAAGGCCTGGCTCGACTCGGCAGAGCACGCAGCGATCCGCGGCGCTGCAACCAGCGTCTTTCTCAGTGGCAGTGCGAACGCGATCGAACGAGCCGAGGCCCTCTGGAAGGAGACCCAGACGGTCAACCGGAGACGCTTGGAGGAGCTACGTCGTGGCGAAGAGAGGGCTCCACCTTGCGTCGAGAGGAGCGCGACCCTCTAGAGTAGAGGCCTCGGCGGGTGGTATCGCCTGGGTGGGGCTGGATCTGTCACCGCAGAGTCCCACTTGTGTTCCGTCGCTGGCTCGAGTCGTCGGGATCTGTGGTGAGGAGAGCGGGCGAGGGCCCTACTAAACAACCCGTTCCTTCACGGTCCGCCCTGCCAACTTCTTCTCCACGATCGTGGGCTGAGATGGCCATGGTGGTTTTCGTCCGAACTCCGAAGCAAGTTAAGCTCTGCGGCACCGGAACGGAGATTTCGCGGAGCGACACGCGAGGGGTGGCTGCTACCAAATTGGTTGATTAACGGGGGGCGACATGCAGATCAAAGGACTCGAGGGTATGTCGGACGAGCAGATCCAATTCGAGCTCGATCGAGGTGGCCGGTTTATTTGCTACGACTACTGCTTTTCGATCGTGGTGATCACGTTTCGGCGTTCCTCAGACATCCTGTTCCTGTCGAGCGACGCCAGTCGAATCGTCCCCGGGCTGAAGTTCACGCTGCTAAGCCTGGTTTTCGGGTGGTGGGGAATTCCGTGGGGGCCAATCTATACGATCGGCAGCGTGGCCAAGAACATGTCGGGCGGTCGAGACGTCACCGATGCGGCACTCGACTATGGTTCAGATCAGTAGGTTGGCTCGAGCCAGGAAGCCGGATAGTTCGGGACGCCCCCCGTCAGCTTCCTACCTCACGCAGACCTACTGCTCAGACGCCTCCGACTCCTCGCCGCTCGAGTTCGTCTCGACGGAAATGGGCTCGGACACTCGCGGAAGCGATTCCTGGAGAGCCTGTGCCTCGCGCCAGTCCAACGTATCGAGCAAATGACAGCTCTCGAGGTCGGGCTCCAGAACAAAGTGAACCACCCGATCTCGGTGACCTTCATCCCAGACTCTTACATCGCCGCCCGATTCCAGGAAGCCAGCTGTTTCAGCGTGGAGCACGTAGTTTCCAGGATGAAGGTTGGGGAAGATGAAGTAGCCGTCGGAATCGGTCACCGTTTCGCGATGGAAGTCTTCCCGGCTGACGGCCACCTTGACCCCGACGGCCATTGCGCTTTCACCTTGGAAGTCGCGAAACTCGGCGATCCCTTGGATCTGGTTTAGGTAGTGAGGCTCACTGACGCAGATCATCGCATTGGCCCCCCTGGCCCATGCTGGGAGCAACAGGGGCGCCAATAGTAGTCGTGGCAAGAGTTCGCTTCTCATTGTGTCATTCCCTCGGGACAAGCCATCCGCCGCGTAGAGCTGGCCGGATTGTCGCAACCTCATTCCTCACCGCGGGAAGCTCCACCATACAACCGCTTGCGAAGGGCGAGGCTCACGTGTACCAAGCTGATCAGCACTGGCACCTCGACGAGAGGACCGACTACGGTCGCAAAGGCGATGGGGGATGATATTCCGAAGACGCCGATGGCGACCGCGATCGCTAGCTCGAAGTTATTGCCCGAGGCGGTAAAGGCGAGGGTCGCCGCCCGAGGGTAATCGGCGCCGACCTTCCAGGCCATGAAGAAGCTCACGAGGAACATGATCCCGAAGTAGGCGCTCAACGGGACCGCAATCCAGAGAACGTCGAGGGGCTGACGGATGATCCGCTCGCCCTGA
>JAIOJS010000388.1 GCA_019911795.1 Thermoanaerobaculia bacterium
TCCCCATGGGATCCGAGGGGAACTTTTCGGGAGTCATCGACCTCCTCCACGGCAAGGCCTATTCCTATCCCAAGGACGGCGACGGCAAGGTGAGTCCGTCCGCGGTGCCCGATGAGTTTGCCGATGAGGTGGAACGCTGGCGTGGAGAACTCATCGAACTGGTGGCCGAGACCGACGACGAACTTCTCGAGCACTTCTTCGAGGAGGGAACTCTCAGCGACTCCGAGTTGCTCCGCGGTCTGGTCAATGCCGTTGCCCAACGCAAGATCTTCCCGGTGACGATGAGCAGCGCGCTTCATGGCATCGGCAACTCGGCCCTCCTCGACGCCCTGGTCGAAGTGGCCCCGTCTCCCGTCACGGCCGGCGCCTACCCGGCGGTGGACATCGCCGGCGAGGAACTCACCGTTTCCGCCCAGGTTGGAGAACCAACTTCGGCCATCGTGTTCAAGACTCTCAACGACCCCTTCTCCGGCAAGATCTCACTCTTCCGCGTGACCAGCGGTACGGTGAGCAGCGATGTCAGCCTGTGGAATCCAGCCCATGAACACGAAGAGCGCTGCGGCAGTGTCATGATGTTCCAAGGTAAACAGGGGACCCAGGTTCCGCACCTCGTCGCCGGAGACATCGGTGGCGTCGCCAAACTCAAGCACACCACCACCGGCGACACTTTGTGCGACAAGGCTCGCCCCTGCACTCTAGGTTGGTTCCAGGTGCCCGAGCCAGCCATCTCGTTCGCCATCGAACCGAAGTCAAAGGGGGACGAGGAGAAGATCGGCGAGGCCCTCCACCGCTTGCTCGAGGAGGATCCCACCCTAGCCGCCGGTCGCGATCCCCAAACCGGTGAGTATCTGCTCTCCGGCACAGGCCAGCTCCACGTCGAGATCGCGGTCAATAAGCTGAAGTCACGCTACAAGGTAGAGGTCATTCTCCATCCGCCCAAGGTCCCCTACCGCGAAACCATCAAGCGCGCCGCCGATGGGCACGGTCGGCACAAGAAGCAGAGCGGAGGACGGGGACAGTTCGCTGATTGCCGAATCATCATCGAACCGTTGCGCCGCGGCGAGGAGTTTGAGTTCGTCGATGAGATCTTCGGCGGTGCTATTCCGTCCACCTACCGCCCCGCAGTGGCGAAGGGGATTCAGGAGGCGAGACTGCGAGGCTATCTAGCGGGGTACCCGGTCGGTGGTTTCCGAGTCCGACTCAAGGATGGGCAGTACCACGATGTCGACTCTTCGGAACTCGCCTTCAAGATCGCCGGCTCCCTCGCCTTCAAGGACGCCATGTCGAAGGCAAGCCCCACCCTCCTCGAACCGATCATGCTGGTGGAGATCACCGCCTCCGAGGAGTACATGGGCGACATCATGGGTGATCTTTCGCAACGGCGTGGACGTCCTCAAGGTATGGAGTCGCAGGACGGCACCAACGTGATCAAGGCCTTGGTGCCGATGGCCGAGATGTTGAACTACGCCCCATCCCTCCGTTCGATGACCCAGGGTCGGGCCAGCTTCCATATGGAGTTCCACGCCTACGAAGAGGTGCCCAAACAGATCCGCGACAAGATCGTCACCGAGGCAGCTCATGATGCCCACGAGGAGCATCACTAGCGGAAGGGCAAGCGCGCGGCCGGACTCTTCGACCCCGCAGCGCCAGTGGGGCGCCTTGCCTAGGAAACACTTCGTCTAAGACGGTGCCGTGTCTTCGAGAGCGGGATCTACGGCCGCGATTCCCAGGTGCTGCTCCACGCTGTACCCGACCGCCCGTTGAAAGCGAGCGCAGTAGCTCTCCACCGTACCCACCTGCTCGTCGAGGTAGAGCGTCCGGACCCGCGTCAACGGCACAAACTGGGTCGACAGTCCCAGGGTCTCCTCCTGCCGAACGATGCCGCGGACCCAGTCATCAAAGCTATTGAGACTGATGCCACGAAGGGTCACACCCTCCGGCCCCAGGCGATCGAGGATGCCCCATAGCTTCTCCGACGGCTGGTCGAGATGGAAGACGACGAAGGATCCTGGAGTCACTCTGTCTCCTCATCGGACAGGGCGTCATCGGCCGGCTGGGAAAGTTCGAGGAGAACACCACCCGCGCTCCGGGGATGCAGAAACTGCACCCAACAACCCCCGGCCCCCCGCGTCGGCTCCGGCCGTAGCAGTTGAAGACCCGCCTCCCGAAGCTCATCGTCCGCCGCTCGAATGTCGTCGGTGCCCAAGCAAAGATGATGGATACCGGGACCCTTCCGCTCGAGGAAGCGCGCGATGGGAGAGTCCTCGGAGGTCGGTTCCAAAAGCTCGATCCGACTCTCACCACAGACCAACATCGCTACCCGCACCCCTTCGTGGGGAACCTCTTCGATCACTTCGATCTCGAGTCCCAGGGCGCGATAGGTGACCATTGCCTCGTCGATCGAGGCAACGGCGATCCCAACATGGTCGATCTTCGTGATCAAGCGATCCCCTGCCTCCATGCTGCGCGGCCTCAGCGCTTGCGTCCGCCGAGGACCCGCCGTGCGATCACCAGCTTCTGAATCTCACTCGTACCCTCGCCGATGGTGCAGATCTTGGCGTCTCTGTAGTACTTCTCCGCCCGATAGTCCTTGATGAAGCCGTAGCCGCCGTGAAGCTGGACGCCGCGCTCCGAACAAAACACCGCTGCCTCGCCCGTGAGCAGTTTCGCCTCGGAGGCGATAAGGTGGACGTCCTGTCCTGCGTCCATCGTTACTGCCGCCGCATAGGTCATCACCTCGGCCGCCGCAATCTGGGTCGACATCTCAGCCAACGCGAACTGAACCGCTTGGAATTCGGAGATAGGCTTGCCGAACTGCTGACGTTCCTTGGTGTAATCGCGGGCGGTTTCAAACGCCCCCATTGCGATGCCGAGACCGAGAGCAGCGATCGAAATACGTCCGCCGTCGAGGACCGTCATCGCCTGCTTGAAGCCCTCCCCTCGCTTCCCGAGAAGGTGCTCGTCAGGAACGAAGCAGTTCTCCATCACCACCTCAGCGGTGTCGGAGGCTCGAATACCGAGCTTGTTCTCCTTCTTGCCCGGACGGAATCCATCCATTCCCTTGTCGAGGACGAAGGCCGACAGATTGCGTCCCTTCTTGGCGTCGGTCTCGGTCACCGCAAAGACTACGCAGGTGTCGCCGACCGAGCCGTGGGTAGTAAAGGTCTTCGAGCCGTTGAGGACCCAACCGCCCTCGACCTTGTCAGCCCTCGTCTGGGTACCGCCGGCATCCGAACCCGCTCCCGGCTCGGTGAGACTCCAGGCGCCGATCTTCTCGCCGGCAGCCAACGGTGTCAGCCAGCGCCGGCGCTGTGCATCGTTGCCAAACTTATAGATATGGTTGCTACACAGGGAGTTGTGCGCCGCGATACTGATCCCGACCGAGGGATCCACCTTAGAGAGTTCGGTGATGATCAGGACGTACTCGAGGTAGCCGAGGCCGGCCCCGCCGTACTCTTCAGGGAAAATCACACCCAAGAAGCCGAGCTCGCCCGCCTTCTTGATGACCTCCATCGGAAAGCGTTGGCTCTCGTCGGTCTCTTCGACGATCGGGTCGACCTCGCGTCGGGCAAAGTCCCGCGCCGTGTCGCGGATGAACCGCTGCTCTTCGGTTAGATCGAATCCAACACCGGCTTGTTCGATATCAAGTGCTTCTGCTTGGGGCATCCAGGGTCTCCTTCTTCAGCACCGTATCGTACCACCTGCGAGGTCGGCCTCAGACCCCTCCCGCCACCTGTCCGCTCTCCTGGTGAACCCTGCGAACGACCGCGCTCACCCGACCCAGTGATACCCCCGAGTAGTAGTGCGAAAGAATCCCCCAATAGGAATTGCCCCGTTGGGCCATGCCGTAGGCTCCGATCTGGCACATCCCCACTCCGTGTCCCCAACCCTGGCCAGAAAAAAGCCATCCCGCTTCCCTGCCCGGAGGGTGAGTTCTCTTGGCGGTAAAACTGGTATCCGGAAGGTCGAGGGTCCATCGCACCGCGAGTCCTTCGATGACCTCTTGGCGTCCGTCGACGGCGGTCAACCGTAGGCGCCCGACGCGGCCCGACACCCCGCGCTGAAGGGCCTCGAAGGAGGCGAACTCGAAGCCTGGAATGTGCTCGGCGACCGACCGCCGAAGGTCGCGATCGGAGTGGAAACGTTCCCAGTGATTCCAGCGCGACACGCGATCAAAGACAGCCGCGGGTCGAGAGTTTTCTTGGACCACGGCCATCACCTTGCCGTTCCGATGGACGAGCCAGAGGGCGTCCCCGGCGGCCACCCTGAGGTTTCCAGAAACCACCCGCTCGCCTGACTTCCACCCCGTCACCGTGGTGGGCGTCCAGTCGAGCCTCATCTTCTCGCCGCGATCATCCCGCACTTCGAGTTTGCTTCCCGTCAGGGACGAAAAACCGACGGTCTGCACGTTGACGACTCCGAGCTCTCTAGCGAACCGCCACAGGAAATCCAACTGCTGCTTTGCCGAGAGTGCGCTCTCGCTCGCGGGAGGAAAGCTAACGAAATCTCCGGCCCCAGGAAACCGACCTCGCCAGTAGCGTCGGATGGAGACTCCCGTCAGTTCCTCGAGCGGTTGCGCGGTATCGCTGCTCGTGTAGCCGGCGAGAACCCCCATTCGGGTCAGTCGCTGTCCAAAGATCTGAGGCGCCGCATCGGTGACCCCGATCAACTCCTCGAGAACGGTCCTCTCCACCGACTCGCCCGGCGCACTACCTCGCAGGTTGGTGACTCCGTGTTCGAGGCAAGGGACGCCCTGTAGATAGGTCTCGTCACTCTTGAGGGGGAAGACGGTACCGACGTCCTCGGTGTGACCGCCGCAGGTGGCACTGTAGAGCGCGTCGATCGGTTCATCGCGCCACAGTAGGACCTGGTCCGCAGTCTCCTCGATTGCTCGGTCGGTCAACGGATGCTCAACTTCCATGCCGCCGTATACCTGACAGCGTGGGGTCGCGCAGATGTCGTAGCCCTCGTCGGCGAACTCGCCGAGATTGCGGACGGTGTAGGTGCGAGCCGCCACCGTCTGCGCCTTGAGGGCCTCGAGTTGGGGATAGAGATCGGGGCCCAGTTCCTTGGGAACGACGCCCCGAAGATACTCCTCGATCGATAGCTCATCGATCACATTGAGACTCCCGCGATCATTGAGGAAGAGAAGGATGCGCCCCCGGTAGCGCGTGGAACCGACTCGCACACCCCTGCCTTCCTCGGCACCAATCGCTAGCCACCGGCCCCGTATCCGGCGCGATTGGCCGCCGCTAACCACCTCGACGGCGGGATCCTCTAGCACCCCGCCCTCGCTGAGGATCCAGGCCCCGTCGACGCCGTGCGCCGAGAGGGTACGGCGGGCCGACTCGGCGGCTTCACGATCGGCAAACGGTCCTACGCGGACCTTGTGCAATCCAGACTCAGCATCAAGGACCTCGTCGCCGGAGAATCCGCTGAGACGACTCAGACGAGCGACCATCGCCTGCGCCTGGGTCACGTCGCGAAGAGCGGCTACCTGCAAGCGAAAAACGGGAGGCGTCGCCCGGCCGGGACTCGCTCGAACCCGCAGCGAGGCAGCGGTGAGCACCGTCTTACCATCCCATTCGGCGCGAAGGGGTCCGCAACAGGTGAACTCGACCTCCTTGCGGTCGGTCGCGAGGCCGACGCGGACGAGAATCGAGGTCGGTCGTTCGGTGACGCGACTGACCCGAGGGGTCGTCGGCTCCGATGGATCCAGGGGTGGCTCGACCACGACCGAGTCGCCGCGAGCCGTCTCGACCGGAAGCTCCTTGGCCTCCGACTCCGGACCGTCCGGCGTCGTATGGCCCACGGGCGGCAGGGTGTTGGGCTCCGGCAGGCTGCTGCGACAGCTGGACAGTACCAAAACCCCAAGGCCAAGCAAGATCAGGGCGGCCCAAGCCCAGCGACGTCGCGTCACGGTGAGAGTTGATGCTGGTGCATCTTGATCTTCTGGCGGTAGTCGAGGCTATCGATGATCACCGGCTGTGCCATTTCGTAGAGCCGCGACAGGAGCATCGCGGGAACTCGGTTGGCAAGGCGATCAAAACCCGAGCCTTGCGGTCTATCGAGGTTTTCCGCCGCAGATTCGTCCCCTTCGTCCAGCCGATAGTTGGTCGTAAAGAGGGTCGGCAACCGCCGGGTATAGCGGGTGTTGAGAATCAGGTAGAGGGTCTCGCTCACCCACGGCGAGGGTTTCTGGGCGCCCAACTCGTCGAGAACCAAGACTTCGGCCCGAATCACCGGGTCGAGAACGCTCTGTTTCGATCCCTCGGACCGCGAGTCAAAGGTCGCCTGGATCTCGTAGATCAGCGTCGTAAAGTCCACGAACTTGCCGCGAACTCGGTAATCCTGGATCAGAGTCGTCAGGGTTGCCGCGGCCAGGTGGGTCTTTCCCACGCCGGGGGGACCGATGAAGAGCAGTCCCGACTCACGAAAACTCCCGTCGGCGGTCAAGAACTGATCGACGTAACGCTGGGCCAAGGAGCGCGCATTGGCCAGAGTCTCTCGGCAACCCGACACTTCGATCTGGAAGTTGTCGAGGCGGCAACGGCGGTAGCGTTCCGGGATACCCGACACTTCGAGGAGTCGTGGCCCCTCAGTAGTGCGTTGGCAATCGCAGGGAACCGCAGTGCCGGCTCCCCCATCCGGACGCACCGTCCAACCACGCCCCTCGCACTCCGGACACACGTCGGCCGAAGGCGCGGTGGTTCCCGGGGTCGGAGTATCGGTCGAGCCGCTCACCTCGCGATCCTACCCCCAAACCGATCCTGAGATCAGAGCGACTTGAACCGCTTTGCGATGGATACCCAAGTCATCACCATGATCGAGGCGACTGGATCCCATCCGGCCGACGAGCTACACCGAACCGCAGGAGATGGGATGAATCCAAAGCGACTGGATACCGACCGGCTCGAGAGTGAGAACTACTTGTGAGTCCTCGCCAGCGGTCCGCCCTCGACTCGAACCAGCGCGTGCTCACGTTGAATCCCGGCCCGGCGGTCGCGAATCTCGTCTTTGACGACTCGCAGCAGGCGATCTACCTCGCCCTGAGCCTGGTCGAGCTGCTCCCGCAGGTTGAGAATGACTTCCACCCCGGCGAGGTTCACACCGAGATCGCGGGTGAGGATGAGGATGGTCTCCAGGCGGCGTAGCGCCTCCTCGTCGTACAGTCGAGTGTTGCCCGCGCTTCGAGCCGGAGTCAGCAGCCCCTCGCGCTCATAAAGGCGCAGGGTCTGGGGGTGAATCTCGAAACGCTCAGCGACAACGCTGATCATGACGTATTTTCTGTTCCGGGCCTGCATGGTTCCCCTAGGCTATCAAGTCTCGACCACCGAGGCGCGGACCGCGCGGGTCGGCGGGTCGAGGTGAAGAGAGGCGGCAAGAAAACGACCCGCCGGCTCTCGATCGATGGATCGGCAACCGACGGGTCGTAGAACGTTCACACCAGGTGATCAGCCGGCCGCTTCGTCGACATCGACGTACTCGGCGTCGATCACGTCGTCCTGGGCAGCCCCGGCGGACTCGGCCCCAGGCTGTGCGGCGCTATCGCCATCACCGTCCTGCTTGTACATGACCTCGGCCAGCTTGTGGGAAGCCTGCAGCAGCTTCTGCTCGGCCTCCTTCGTCGCCTCGGCGTCGTCCCCTTCGAGGGCGGTACGGGCGGCCGCAATCGCGCTCTCCAGTTCACTCTTGGCATCGGCGTCCAACTTGTCGCCATGCTCCTGCAAGGTCTTGTCCGTGCTGTAGACCAGACCGTCCAGTCGGTTCTTGGTTTCGACCGCCTCGCGGCGAGCCTTGTCCGTGTCCCGATTGGTCTCGGCCTCGTTGACCATGCGGTGGATCTCATCCTCGCCGAGGCCCGAAGAGGCCGTGATAGTGATCTTCTGCTCCTTGCCAGTGCCCAGATCCTTGGCGGAGACGTTGACGATGCCATTGGCATCGATGTCGAACGTCACCTCGATCTGCGGGACGCCACGCGGCGCCGCCGTGATCCCCATGAGGTGGAAGCGACCGAGAGGACGGTTGTCCTTGGCCATCTCCCGCTCACCCTGCAGCACGTGGACCTCGACCTGCGTCTGGTTGTCTGCCGCGGTCGAAAAGGTCTCGCTCTTTCGAGTGGGGATCGTGGTGTTGCGGTCAATCAACTTGGTCATAACGCCACCGAGGGTCTCGATTCCCAGAGACAACGGAGTCACATCAAGGAGGACCACATCCTTGACGTCGCCACTGAGGACGCCGCCCTGAATGGCCGCTCCGATCGCTACCACTTCGTCAGGGTTCACCCCCTTGTGAGGCTCCTTGCCGAAGACCTCCTTGACCAGGGCCTGAATGGCCGGCATGCGGATCTGACCACCGACCAAAACCACCTCGTCGATATCACTGGCCTTGAGTCCCGCATCCTTGAGAGCCTGACGACAAGGCGCCGCCGAGCGCTGGATGATGTCCTCGACCAACTGCTCGAGCTTGCTCCGCGTCAGCTTCAGGTTGAGGTGCTTCGGTCCCGAAGCGTCCGCCGTAATGAAGGGCAGATTGAGCTCGGACTCTTGAGTCGTCGACAGCTCGATCTTCGCCTTCTCCGCCGCTTCCTTGAGGCGTTGCATCGCCATCGGATCCTGCGATAGGTCGATGCCCTGGTCCTTCTTGAACTCTTCGAGGATCCACTCGATGATGCGCTGATCGATGTTGTCACCGCCAAGGTGGGTGTCACCGTTGGTGGATTTCACCTCGACCACACCGTCGCCGACCTCCAAGATCGAGATGTCGAAGGTACCCCCACCGAAGTCGTAGACCGCGATAGTCTGGTCGGTGGTCTTGTCGAGTCCATAGGCGAGGGCGGCCGCGGTCGGCTCATTTACCAAGCGCTCTACCTCGAGACCGGCGATCTTGCCCGCGTCCTTGGTCGCCTGCCGCTGCGAATCGTTGAAGTAGGCCGGTACCGTGATCACGGCACGAGTCACCTTCTCACCGAGGTAGTCCTCGGCCGCCTGCTTCAGCTTCTCGAGCGTCATCGCCGAGATCTCGGGCGGGGAGAACATCTTGTCGTCGATCCCGATCCGTACGTCACCGTTGTCGGCCTCGATGACCCGGTACGGGACCGTCTTCATCTCTTCGCTGACCTCGTCGTAGCGACGGCCCATGAAGCGCTTGATCGAGAAGATGGTGTTCTCGGGATTGGTTACGGCCTGGCGCTTGGCCACCTGGCCCACCAGACGCTCCCCACCCTTCGAGAAGGCCACCACCGACGGAGTGGTTCGGCTACCCTCCGCATTCTGAATTACCTGGGCATCTTTGCCCTCCATCACCGCGACGACACTGTTTGTCGTTCCTAAGTCGATTCCAATGATCTTGCTCATCTATGTAAGTCTCCTTTTGTCTTCTTTGTGCTCAGACGTCACTCCCCGGCGGCTGCAGCCAGCTTCCCGTGGCTCTACTCTACCAGAAATCTTAGTCGATATCCATAAGATCGCACCGCATCCAACTAATCTAACAACGACAGACTAAGATCTATTCCCTCCCCGGAGTCAAACCGACCCTCATTCGGCAGAGGAAGCCGTCGCTCATCCGTCGTGCCAGTGTGCCCACTACCACCGAGACGCAATCGCAGCCTCGCCCCGCACCGGCCTGGCGATCGGATGTGCTCATCCCGGCCCTGAGCCGCAGCGACTCGGGACCCCGGAGAGCGTTGAGGGGGATCAACTCGCATTGAATGAGCCCTACCTTCCGAGAACTCCGTTAAGCCCAGTGAGTGGCTGTGAGTTGTGCAGCCACGACGACGAACTGATCACCCTCCGCAAGTGGGCAGTCACATTGAGGCTGTACTTCAAATCATCGAGGACCCTTCGCGAGGTCCCGAAGGAGAACCATCATGAGCTCTCGACGCATCTCCCTGAGTATCACTATCACCCTGGTCGTCATCACTCTCGCCTCCTCGACGCTGGCGAACACCATCACCGTGGACACCTTGTCCGACGTCGATGCCGCCGACGGTCATTGCTCCCTACGCGAAGCCCTCGTGGCGGCGAATACCGATGCCGCGTACCGCGAATGTTCCGCCGGGAGCGGCGCCGACGAGATCCTGTTGAATGTCGTGGGTACGATCCCGCTGGGCGCCGCGCTGGCACCGATCACCGAGTCCCTGACGATTCGAGGTCTCGGCAGCGATGAAACGATCGTCGACGGCGGCGATCAGTTCAGGATTCTCGATTTTCCAGATGGAGCCGCGGGAAATGGCCAGGTCCTGAGGATCGAAGACCTTCAGTTCACCAGGGGCTTCGCCACCGTAGGGGGAGCTATCTTCTGTGGTCGCAACCGCACCCTCGAGATCGTCGACACTTGGTTCTTGGACAACGCGTCCAGCCAGAACGGCGGCGCCGTGGCCGCTGATATTCCGGACTCCGTCCTCATCGAACGAGGCTTCTTCGTCGGCAACACCGCCGGCCAGAACGGCGGCGGCGTCAACGTCTTTGCCGGACCCATGACGGTCGCCGGCTCGACGTTCAGTTCAAACGTTGCCTCCCTGGGCGGAGGTGGCATCCATATCCACACCGCCAGCGACCTCCAGGTTTGGCAGTCGACGTTCTCCGGCAATCACTCGAACAACGATGGCGGTGGGATCCTCATGGTCGCCACCTCCGGTCGAATCGATCAATCGACGCTGGTCGACAATCAAGCGGACTACGATGGCGACGACGACGGCAACGGTGGTGGGCTCTCGATCAGTGGTGCCAACGCCTCAGTGACCCTGGCCGGGTCCGTTCTCGCATCGAATGAAGATCTCTCCCCAACGGGTACGGTCTGTCCCGAGGGTCACCAGAAGTTGGGAGCCACTGCTCTGTCGGATGGCTTCAACCTGGTAGGCGCCAATGACTGCATTGCGGCCGGTTTCCCGGCCGGACAGCCCAACGTCCATGCGGACCTGGTGGGAACGCTATCCGCCCCGATCGACCCACTACTCCTCCCCATCGCCGACAACGGTGGCCCGATGTGGACCCGCCTACCAGAGGACGGAAGCCCCTTGGTCGACCAGGGTTCTTGCCCGGCAACCGCTACCGATCAGCGAGGCTTCGGCAACCAGACCGGCGCGGGAAGAGCCGTCGACTATACGGCGATCC
>JAIOJS010000389.1 GCA_019911795.1 Thermoanaerobaculia bacterium
CCTCATCGTTCGGAACAGCAAGGCTCGTGCCGATTGGAGCCAGGTGCACCAAGTCTTTCCTCCCTAGGGGAGGTATACCCCGTTCCCCGGAAGGTCCATGCCGCTCACAGGCCCACCCCGCCTTGAAACGCCGACGTCCCCGTTGGCTCTTCGCCTCAGCCGCTGATACCCTGCCGGGAGAGGTGCTTCAAGGCATGAACTCCTGCAGGGCCCCAGGTACCTACTTCGCGGCCTCGACCACCGACAGCACCTTCCCCGACGAGTAGGCAGCGAACTCCGGCGCATACATCGATTGCAGCGTCGCGGGGCCAACCCGGAAGGTTCCCTCCATGTTGGCGCGGAGGCGATACTTCATTGTGTACTCCCCAGCCGGCAGCCACTCGAAGAAGAAGTTGGTGCCACTGTCACGGACCTCCTCGTAACGGCCGATCCCGAGGTCGTAGCGATAGCCGGACTGCAGCGTCTCCGGCTCGAAGCCGGCGCCGCGGGGATCACGGAGGTGGACGTACTCAGCGGCGTGCCGGCTACGGATCGAAAGGTGGACCTCCACCTGGTCGCCCGGCGTCAGACGGGTTCGGTCGGTCAGCGGCTCGAGCGTCCACTCCTCGCCGGAATGAACGCGCCGGAAGTAGGTGCGCTCGACGTGGAAGAGATCGCCGCTCGCCTCCTCGGGGAGTTCCTCGGTGGAGAAGTGCCAGGTGGCGGAGGCGAAGAGGAATCCCGGCGTTTCCTTGGACACCTCGATGGCGCCCATGGCGGGCGTTACCTCGTCGCCGGGGATCAACCACTGGTTGTTCTTGCCGGTGTACTCCTCCGGTTCGAAGACAAATTCGCGGTGCTGATCGGCAACCTGCACATCGACGGATTCGCGAACTCCCAGCGATCCATCCTGCTCCAGGTAGTGAACCAAGGAGTAGATCACCTCGGCGGTGGCGCGGGTCGACTTCCAGTGACCGAGCTTCTTGTTGATCAGGAGCCACTGGACCAGACCATGGCGCCTGGAATCGTCAGGATCCAGCTCTTCGAGGACGCGCAAGGCGAAGGCGTGGCTCTCGATGGTGTCGTTGTACCAGAGCCAGGCGCGATCTTCCGGCGCCCAGAAGGTACCGTCCTCTTCGGTGGTCTTGGCGGAGTCCATGACGCTGTCGAACACCAGGACCGCGTCAGCGTGCCGATCGGAACGCTCGAGGGTCAGCGTCAACATCCCCTTGAGGAGAGGTGAGTGCTGCTTCCAATGGCTGAAGGAGAAGTCGAGCATCTGCTGCCTCTCCTCGGCGGTGAAGACGCCTTGGCTCCACGACTCATCGGGATAGCTCGAAAGCACGTAATTGAGGAAGGTGATGGTCTCCCAGCAGCAGTCCCGCTCCATCATCGTAGCGACGAGTTCTTCGATGTAGTGACGGTGCATGTAGCCCCACGCCTGCTGCACCATGTCCTTGGGCACCTCGACGTCAAACTCCAGGGCGCGCGAGAAGCCGTGCAGGAGGTAGAGCGTCATATAGGGTGATGGCGGTCCACCGGACCACCAGGGGAAGGCGCCGAGCGACGTTTGCGACTTGCGGAGCTTGTCGAGGGCATCGCGACGGGTGGCCTCGGCGATCCGCGGGTCGAGTACCTTAATCAGGTCGTGATCGCTTTCGCCCCCGCGCGACTGACGGAGCCACGGGGTTTCCACCAGCGCCATCTGTCGGTTGGGATCCTCGGCGTTCCACTCCGCCAGCGGCGTGTCGCGCTGGGACATCTCCTTCGCCATCTTGGCGATGCTGGGATACTCGTCAAACACCGAAGTGACGATACCGCTCGACAGGAAGCGGTTGAGGGTCTGCTCGGTGCATTCGTAGGGGTAGTCGACCAGGTAGGGAAGGGCGTCGAGGACCTGATAGAAGAGCTGCCCGTCGATGGTGACCACTAGCTGATCGTTGATTAGCGAGGGATCGTCGTCGGCCTGGAGATCCTCGAAGACGAGCCGCTTGCTGTCCTCGTCGTGGAGCGTGGTGAAGCGCGATTGGACGAGGTGCATGCGACTGGGAAGGACCGGCAGGGCGCGGAGTTCGCCGTCGCTGAACTCACCCGCCCGGCCCACGACACGGAACGCCACCGGACCCACTCGCGAGGGCACGGCGAGGGGGAAGGTCAGGGTCGCGTGTCCACCGGGTTCCAGCTCGAAGGGGACATCAGTCACATCTTCCGGCGTGAGGCCGAAGGCGGCGAGGAGGTCCGGACCGGCGGTAGCGTCACCCTGGGCCGGGTCGAAGATCTCGAAGTCGAGAGTCCCGGTCAGGGTGGATTCTCCCGCGTTGTCGACTTGGACCCGCAGGTTCGCCTGGTCCCCTTCGCGCAGGAAGCGCGGCACGTAGGGACGGACCAACAACTCCTTGATGGTCTTGGTATTGACTCGGGTCGAGCCTCCCCGGAGATCCCGGGTTAATCCATGGACCCATACATTCCACTCGGTGACCGAGTCGGGAACGGTGAACTCGAAGCGGACGGTTCCGTCAGCGTCGGTCAACAGGTGTGGCTCCCAGAACGCGGTTTCGGCGAAGTTGCTTCGCACCTCGGCGGCGGGAGGTTGAGACGCTTGCGCATCGTCTTCCTTGCTCTCGAGCTCGGCGACCAGCCCCTCCTTCTTCTTGGCCATGACCGAGTCCATCGCGACCGATTCCTGGACCATCGGGGCTGAACTCGGCATCGGTGCGTTCGCCCTCCGTTCGAGGCCATCAGCGTATCCCAGGGACTGCATTCGGCGCCGGCTGCCCATGCCTCCGATGGCATAGCCACTGTGGAACTGCAACGCATTCTCTTGTAGGTACGGATAGCCAGGAACATTGGACAGGCCGCTGCCCGCCCACCAGACCGTGCCCGCGGTCCCCAAATTAGCGCGCGCAACCCTCTGCCCGCTGAAATTGGGGTAGAGCGCCAAGGGTGAGGCAGGGCTGTGCGGGGCGAAGAGGTCGAGGCTGCGGTCGTACATGTAGGCGAGGACCTCGGCACTCCCGCGGCTCACCACCTCATCGTCGCTGCCGCGCACCACCACCGACCACTTCTCGTCGGTTCCCGGACGCAGCCGGTCGCGGAAGGTGCTGAATTCGAGCTGCAGTTCGCGGTCCGTCCACGGAACGAAGACGGATCGGGTGAGGCTGAGTAGCTGGTGATCGCGGAGCAGGCTCAGGGTGAAGCCGTAGCCGCCGCGGTCCTCGCGGTCCATCGGCAGATCGAGGAGGTGGAGTCCAGCCGGCAGCACTCTCCGTCGCACCCGTTGGCCACGGCGAAAGCTCTCGACCACGATCTCCTGATGTCGGAATCCGCTGTAGACGAGAACCCGTGCCCGCTCGCCGACCTCGACCGAGGAACGCTGAGTGAGGAGCAGCGCTGGGAGGGCGAGGTCGTTCATCTCGGGACTGACGATCAGAAGGTCGCGTCGCGCGATGGCACTCTGGCCCGAGGCATCCTCGGTGGTGTAGATCAGACGGTAGGCGCCGGCGGGGAGATCGGCGGGGACCGAGACCGTCGCGTTTCCCTCGGCACCGTGCTCGACGGATCCCGAGGCGAGCGGCTCATCCTCGGTCTTCCAGGTGGCCATCAGCGCTTCGGGGCTGTAGTTGGTCTGCCAGCGCGCAGGGTGTCGGTCGCCCTCGGTCTGGAAGCCGTCCTTGGCCCCGACGACCGGGAGGTCAGCCGGCATGGAGGATCGTTTCGGCTGCTGGAGCCGCAGCAGCTGCCAGGTCCCGATTCCCGGCCGTGCTTGTCCGTCGAGGTCGGTCCGGCGAATGGAGACCGTTCCACCCTCGCCGGCCATGAAGAAGGAATCTACGGTAGAGATGGAAGCCTCGATCCCCACGAAGCCGAGGCGGAAGGAGCGGTCGGTGGAGCGCGTCTCGCCGCCCTCGTCGGTCACTTCGGCGGACAGGCGATAGCGATAGGTAACTCCGGCGCTTTCCTCTCCAAGATCCTCGGCTTCGGGAGTGAAGGTGACAGTGAATTTGCCCTCCTCGTCGATGACGCTACTACCGGCGGCAATAGTCTGGCTCGGTACGGGCGGACGCCAGTACCACCACCAGGGGTAGAGCGACTCGCGAGTTACCTGCCAGCGGGCCTCGCCGCCGCCGAGAGGGAGACCAAAGTAGTAGCGTGCCTCGCCGGTAAGCTCCGCCGGTTGGTTGAGGCGTAGCGGATTCTTGGGATCATCGAGCGTGACCTCGAAGGTAGGACGCTTGTACTCCTCGACGCGGACCGAGGTCGAGCCCTGCAGGGAGGACCTCACTGTCCACGAGCCGAGAAGTCGACCGGCCGGGATGACGAACTCGCCGGAGGAGGTGCCGAACTCGTTGGTGGTCACTTTCTCTTGCGTGACCTCTTCGCCGTTGGCATCGACCAAGGTCACTGTCACCGATTGGCCGGCAAGGGTTTCGAAGCGACTCTCGGAACCTCCTCCTCGATAGGGTACGACCTTCCAGTGAATTGTCTGATGGGGTCGATAGACGCTGCGATCGGTGAACAGGAGGGCGGCGGTGCGGACGCCGTTCTCGGGCACATTCTGGGGGTAGAAGTAGTTGGCGTCGAGACTGATCTGGTCGCCATGAGTGCCGTAGAGGAAGAACTGGCTGCCCTCGGTCGATAGCTTGAACTCGAGTCGTCCTTCCAAGTCGGAGGTGCCCCGCGCGACGGGACGATGACCCTTCTGCCAATCGAAGCGATAGAGGACGACCTCGGCTTCTGCCAATGGGAAACCGGTTTTGCCGGAACGTGCTTCGACCTCGAGGGTCAGCCCCTCCTGTCGCGACAGGAGGACGAGGTCGGACATCAGGAGATTGACGGCGTAGAGCTGGTTCTGGACTTCCGAGAAGTCGGCGCGTGCCGACGACACGATGACGTACATCCCCGGCTCCTCGAGCTTCGGGGTGACGAAGGTCTGATGGCTGCGGTAGTCAGGGGTCGCGGGAAGGTCGACCGACCACTGGGCGGCGATCTGCGAATTCTTGACGAGGTCGGCGATCTCCTGGTGCTGAGGCAGGAGGTTGTAGTCCTTGGCGCGGCCAAGGCGAGCCTTGACGTCAAGGGTGTAGGCCCGGAAGTAGAGCCGAGGGAGATTCTGATGAGTGACCTGGATCGAGCGGCGGTCGCGCCCATCCAATGTCATCGACTGGACCTGGTAGGAGGGGGTTTCGATGCTGGCGACGATATGGAGGCAACGTTGGCCTCCCACTGACTTCGGATGACGAAGCTGTCCCCGGTGAGCGATGTCGTGGGCCTCGACGAAGGCATTGGGATCGCCGGACTGCTTGACCATCTCGGCAAGGGTGGCCATACCCAGCGACCACCACTCGTGGTCGTCTCCGAGACGATCGAGGGCCTTCTGAAGTTCCTCGCGGAGGATCGTTCGGTCTTTGGTGCCAGTTAGCGAAGCGTGGAGGCGCTCCAGACGCACTCGCCGCGCCTCGAAGGCGGCCTCAGGTCGCTTGCCTCGTCGATGCCAGGTTTCGAGATCCGCCATCAGAACCGCGATCTGAAGCAGCGGATGGTCGCCGGTTTGGCCCGGAACGACCGCGCTGAGGGACTTCGCGTCACCTCCGAGGAGTTGATCTCGATCGAGTCCGAAGAGGTCGTTCGATTCGCTGGGGCTCCACCACTGGGTGTCGGCAAGAAAGTCGACCCACAGGTACGTTACGGCATCCCTGAGGGTTCCACGGACCTCCTTGGGGTAGTTGTTGGGAACCACGTACTCGGCGATTGGACCGAGGTCCGAGGTACCCCAGGAGTCGCGAAGCGCCCAGGCGCTGTGGAATGATTCCTGAGCGGCCGAGAACAGCTGATCTCGCGTCCACTGCTTGAGGTCCACCTCGTCGTCGCTGACTACCTTCTCCCGCTGTTGGATCTCCCAGGAGTACATCTGGAAGTAGTTGCGCAGTGAACCGGCGTAGTAGAGGTGGAGCGCGGCCCGCTGGATGGAATCCTCAGGCCAGGGCTCGTCGGCGAGGAATCGGACCGCGGTTTCGTAGCCGTGCAGTCCCGTGCGAAGTTGCACGCAACGGATCAGGGCGCGGGTCCATTCTTCGGCGTTGTCTGCCGACTGAGCAAGACGCAGGATCTCGACCGCACCCTCATAGGCTGCTTCGAATTTCTGCTCCTCGATCTGGCGATCGATCTCCTTCCACATCTCCTTCATAGACTCTCCTTGCGAGGGCTGATCGATCTCGCCCTGGAAGAGCCCGGCACCAGCGAGTAGCTTGTTCCCGGGAGCACTGAGAGCCAGGACTCCGAGGGCGAGGAGGGTCAACAGGGCGATGCGGCGGGACGTGGGGGTGAGCGCGAGTCTGAATCTCATCATGAGAGTTTAGACCCGCAGGGGTGCAGAAACGTAACCGTCCCCCTTGCCGGTCGATACCTCGACCGCCCATCGGGGGGTCTCTAGGACCTCCCAACGGCCTCCTAAGACCTTCTGAAGGCCCTCTGAGGACCTACTGAATCTGCTCTCGGGTCTTGAGAAATCTCACGTCGGGATAGTCCTCGATCGCACGGTCCAAGCGCCACTGGTTGGTGGGGAGGAAGACCGGCTCCTGGTCGTGGTCGTCAGCCATGTTGCCCTCGTTAGAGTCTCCGAAGCTCTTGAGTCTCGCGGCATCATTGCTCTCCACCCAACGGGCGGTGAAGGCGTTGGTGTTCTCGAAGCGGACCTCGATGTCGTACTCGGTACGGATGCGGTCGGCGAGGACTTCGAACTGGAGCGGACCGGCGACACCGACGATCCACTCGTTGCCGAGGCGAGGACGGAACGCCTGGGCGGCGCCCTCCTCGGCGAGTTGCTGCAGAGCCCGTCCCAGATGCTTGGCTCGCATCGGATCAATGGGCCGAACCCGTTTGAGGAACTCCGGCGCGAAGCTGGGAATGCCGGTGAAGCGGAGGTCTTCGCCTTCGGTAAGGGTATCGCCGATCCGCAGGTTGCCGTGGTTCGGGAGTCCCAGGATGTCTCCCGCCCAGGCCTCCTCGGCGAGCTCTCGGTCGCGGGCGAGGAAGAGGAGGGGATTGTGCACCGCGAGCGTCTTGCCGCTGCGCACGTGCTTGAGCTTCATGCCGCGCTCGAAGCTGCCGGAGCAGAGTCGCACGAAGGCGATGCGATCGCGATGGTTGGGGTCCATGTTCGCCTGGATCTTGAAGACGAAGCCGGTGACGCTCTCCTCCAGTGGCTCGACCGTGCGCGGTTCTGCGGGTTGTGGCCGCGGTGACGGGGCGAGTTCCGCCAGCCCGTCGAGGAGCATGCTTACCCCGAAGTTATTGATGGCGCTGCCGAAGAAGATCGGCGTCAGATTGCCGTCGCGGTAGGCCTGGAGGTCGAAGGGAGGGCAGAGTCCACGACTCATTTCGACCGATTCACGCAGGTCGCCCAGTTCCCGCTCACTGAGCTCCTGCGCCGTCTTATCGCCGCCCAGGGGACCGATCGAACGACTCGGAGAGGTGGCGGACTTGGCTCCGCGTTGCATCAAGACGACATCGTCGGAGCGCAGGTCGTAGCATCCCTGGAAAGTCTGCCCCATGCCGATCGGCCAGGTCAACGGACTGACGTCGAGTTGCAGATCCTGTTCGATCTGGTCGAGGAGCTCGAAGGGGTCCCGTCCTTCGCGGTCCAGCTTGTTGACGAAGGTGATGATGGGAACATCCCGCAAACGACAGACCTCGAAAAGCTTCCGGGTCTGGGCCTCGATCCCCTTGGCGGCGTCCAGGACCATGACCGCGGAGTCCACCGCGGTCAGCGTGCGGTAGGTGTCTTCGCTGAAGTCCTCATGCCCTGGGGTGTCGAGAAGATTGAAGGTGCAGCCGGCATAGTCGAATGTCATGACCGATGCGGTTACTGAGATGCCTCGCTCGCGCTCGACCTTCATCCAGTCGGAATGGGCCCTACGCTGTTGCCCGCGGGCTTTGACTGCCCCGGCGAGCTGGATCGCTCCACCATAGAGCAGCAGCTTCTCGGTTAGCGTGGTCTTCCCCGCGTCGGGGTGGGAGATGATGGCGAAAGTGCGCCGTCGGGCGACTTCAGTCTCGAGCTTTTTCATGCGGTGTCTGCGGTGGCGAAGCGGAGTTGGATCCGGCCCGCCCGGCGAGAGATGCTTGGCAGGAGGATGGATCTGGGGTTGGGGGGTACCGTTGCCGGAACGGTAGGAAGCCATAGGCTATCAGATCCGCCCTGCAATCGGATGGCCTCTTGGGTTACAATCGAGCCGACCGTAACACTCTGCCGACGACCACTCGTGGTGCTACGGCTTTTCTAAGCATATCTACTAGATCGGACGAGTTCTGATCCGTTGGGACAGGCTCGAAGGGCAGAGGCCCGATCTCTGCAACTGATGGGCCCCGGGTTCGGGGCGAGGGAGCCGAGGATTGATAAAGACGAGGGATAAGTTCTCTAGCTTGGGGTTCGTCGTGGCCGCCGCCGGATCAGCCATCGGCTTGGGCAATATCTGGAAGTTTCCGTACATCACCTTCGCCAACGGCGGCGGTAGCTTCGTACTGATTTACTTGATCGCCATCGCCCTGATCGGCCTTCCGATCATGTTGGCCGAGATTCTGATGGGGCGCCGAAGCCAGCAGAGCCCGGTGACCGCCTTCCTCTACTTTTCGAAGGATGTGGCGGGAGGGAAACTCTGGTCGGGGGTTGGATTCCTCGGTGTCGCCGCGGGCCTCGTCATCCTCTCGTACTACTCGGTCGTGGCGGGATGGACCGTCTACTACTTCGGTAAGTGTGTTCAGTGGTCGGTCTCCGGCTTCAACGAAACCATCGCCAGCTCGCTGGGTACCGAGTTTGGGAGCTTTCTCGGCAATGGACCGATGCAGGTCCTCTTCCATGCGATCTTCATGTCGCTGACGGTTGGGATCGTCATCTCGGGAATCAAGGGCGGTATCGAGCGGGTCACCAAACTCCTCCTCCCCATCCTGATGGTGATCCTCAGCCTGCTCTGCGTCGTCGCAATGTTTACACCGGGCTTCGGCGAAGCGATTCGCTTCCTGTTCCACGTAGGGCCAATCCATACCGAGGCCGTCCTCGAAGCGGTCGGACACTCCTTCTTCACCCTTTCGCTGGGAATGGGTGCACTAATTACCTACGGCTCCTATCTGGGGCGCAAGCAGTCGATTCCACGGGACGCATTGATGATCTGCGTTCTCGATACCGTCATCGCACTGATGGCCTGCGTGGTCATGTTTTCGATCATCTTCAGTGTTCCCGAAGCGGAGCGGGCCACCACCTTCACCAAGAGTGCGACGATTCTCTTCACCACCCTGCCGCGGATGTTCTATAGCCTTCCCGGCGGCGTGATTATCGCTCCGGTGTTCTACCTACTGGTCGCCTTCGCCGCCCTGACATCGACCATCTCTCTGCTCGAGGTCGTGGCCTCTTTCTTGATCGACAAGCTCGGCTGGACCCGGAAGAAGGCGGCTCTGATCGCCGGCGGAACGATCTTTTCGTCCGGCGTTCTCGTCGCGCTCTCCCTTGGCGCCAATGAGACCCTCAGCACCTGGGCGCCCTTCGGCGAGCGAGATGCGGGCGTCTTCGGAGTGCTCGACTACTTTGCTTCCAACTGGATGCTTCCGGTGGGTGGTCTGCTCACTGCGGTTTTCGTGGGATGGTTCCTCGATTCCAAGCTGACGCGCGACGAGCTCGAGGAGGGGCACGGAATGTTCAAGCTGTACGGTCTGTGGCGCTTCCTCCTGCGCTACGTCTGCCCGGTGGCGATCTGTTGGATCATCATCGCTGTGATCGGAGGCCGGGCCTTCAACTAGGTTGCCTTCGACTAGGTTTAGGACTCGAGTAGTTCGGACTCGAGACTTCCGATCGATAGTCCCGGACCTTTGGATCCCAAGACGTAGAGCCCCGCAAGACTGTCTGGAAGAGGGTTTCCAGGCGCGGCAGGCGGTGGCCTTCCTACGGTGGATTGCTGAGCCGTAACTGACCGATCCATACGTCCCCTCGCTCGCGGTTCAAGGACTCGACCAAGGCCGCGAGTCGCGACGCCGAGGACTCGGAGCTAGGAACGAGGCCGCCGACCCCACGGACGACATCGTCTCCAGACTTCGACTCCCGCCCGGTCGTCGCCGGGGCAGGCGTCCGGCCCGCGAGTTGGCTTTGCGGTGTTCGGTTGGCACTCGCGCGTTCGTGGGAGGAGGCGAAGCGGTCTACGGCCGGCAGGGGAGTGGTGGCGGCGACCAGGAGGAAGTGTTCATCCCCGCCCGAACTGGTGACGATCCAGTTCTGCGGAATCCCATCGATCGATCCGGGCAGGCGGTGGCGTCCGGCCGGAAGTGGGTTTCGATTGCCCGTCTCGGGGAGTGGGAAGAGAACGAAGACGTTGCCGGCTTGGTCCTCGTTTAGGAGGTAGAGGTAGGTCTCCTGAGCGCAGTTCACTTCGAGTCCGAGCGGATCACCCAGACGGATCTTGGAACCGTCCCGCAGCGGTGACTCTGGGCTCCCGACTCTCACCAGGTTCCATTGCTCGATAAGGGAGGTCCCGCTCCTGGGTACATGTTGATGCCACCAGAGGCCGAGCAGCGCGGTCGCGGCCACTAGGATCCCCAAGACGGCCGGAAGCACGCGCCGGGTTGGCTTCTCCCCGGCTTGGTTGATGACACCGGCACTGGGTTGGAGGGCTCGGGCAAAGTCTTCGGCGCTGGCGAAGCGTTCGTTGGGGTCGACCGCAAGGGACCGTTCGACGGCGAGAGTGAGGATTTCAGGCAGGTCCGGGCGGAGAGTCCGAAGGGAGGCTCGCTCTCCGGATCCGGCGAGGGATCTCAACTCCTCCAGGCTAGAGGCGGAGTAGGGCGGCTGATCCGTCGCCAGTAGGAAGAGCAGCGCTCCGAGACTGTAGAGGTCGGAGGCCACCGTTGGGGTGTCGCCGTGGAGTACCTCGGGGGCCGACGTCAGGGGCGACCCCTGAGGCCCGAGAGAGGTGAGTCGAGTGGCCTTCGGTGAAAGCAGCTCGGATCCCGACCCGAGGTCGAGGAGAATCAGAGTGCCATCCGACTCGCGCACGACGTTGGACGCCTTGATGTC
>JAIOJS010000390.1 GCA_019911795.1 Thermoanaerobaculia bacterium
GTAGTACGCCTTCCCCACCTCCAGCCCACCCATCGCCGGCGCCGCCGGCAGCGGCGCCGTAGTCCGAGCCGCAATCGAATGGCTAAACCCCTCCCCCACCAAGTCAACCTGAGGAAGCATCCGGTTCTCCTCCTCCGTCCGGAACTCCGACAAGCGGTGAACAATCCGTGGCGACTCCAACCCGGCCTTCCGTAGCGACTCCGCAATCCCATCCTGCCCAACGAACTCGTAGAGGTAGTTAAACGCCTCATTACTCGACACCAAGAAGATCTCCCGAATCTCCTGGCGAACGGTGATCACCCCGCCGTCGACATTGTCGGGGTCCTCACGCTCCAGGACGTCGTCCTCGAACAGTGGGTGAAAGACCATCGGCGTGTCGAGATCGATGTCGAGCCCGGTACTCTCACGCAGGGCCGCGATCTTCTGCGCGGCCGCCACGGCGGCGAACAGCTTGACGGAGCTGGCGGGATAGAAGTACTCCGCCCCGGCCCGGAAGGTCTCTTGCCGCAGCACGTTCTCGCCCTTTTCGTTCGGCTCGACAAAGCCGACGACGATCTGGAGTCGCAGCGCCTCGGCATCGTCGAGGACGGGCACCAGATCAGGGTGCGAACGAAGCCTCGACTCGAGGTCGGTCGGGGGCGGGGGAACGGTTGGCGTTGTCCCGGGCGGCGTCCCGGCGAGCAAGAGAAGGGGGAGAGCGAAGTGGATCACGAGAGACCTCCTGGCAGCGGCATCCGCAAGGTTCTTCAGCAAACGATCAGAAGACGGTTTCAGACTGGCTAGAACTCTACATCACGACCCTTTGCCAGATCGTTTGTGACGTTATCAATGCGTGATCTACGAATCGTGAGCTCGACTCGTCCATCGAGGAACCACCCCGAGTTCCGGGTGCCGCTCCCCGAGGAGAGTGAGATCGTGGGCACCAAGGATGCTGCAGAAACCCAAGAAAACTTGCTAGATGCTCGGGTTTCGTCCAGAATGGTCTATCGGCAGCTCCCGCGCTGCCCTACTACGTTCCGGCACCTTTCGACCTCGAGCCCCACGGCTCGGTGGTGACGACCATGGTCTCGGAGCGCCATCCGCTCCTTCACCGACCCCATTCCCCCACAAATCTACTTCTTCACAAATTACCATTTCACTACCAGCCGAGAGGTCTATGAAAAAACACCAGCACTCCCTCCTCCTCCTCACTGTGACCCTAGCCCTGACTCTGACCGCCTGCGGACAGAAAGCTCCCGACGAGTCCGAGGCCACCACCCCGGCGCCGACTCCCAAGCACTCCGGACTTCTTCTCGACAACATGGACCTTGCGGTCGATCCCGGTGACGACTTCCACGCCTTCGTCAACGGTGAATGGATCGCCAACACTGAGATCCCTGCCGACAAGGCGTCCTATGGCATCGGCGCGATCCTTCACGAGGAGTCGCAGGAGCAGGTCAAGGCGATCATCGAAGACTCGGCGGCCGGAGATTTTGCCGCTGGCAGCGATGAGCAGAAGGTAGGCGATCTCTACGCTTCGTTCATGAACACCGAGGCCCGTGATGCTCTGGGTGTGGAACCCTTGGCCGGGGAGCTCGCCAAGATCGACGCGATCGAGTCCTACGAGCAGCTCGCCGTGTACTTCGCTGAGGCCAACCGGGCCGGCATCGGCATGCCCTTCGCTCTCGGACAGTACGTCGACTTCAAGGATCCCAATCGCTACATGATGCACACTTGGCAGGGTGGCCTCGGTCTACCGGATCGCGAGTTCTACTTCCTCGAAGACGCCAAGTCGAAGGAGATTCGAGCCGAGTATCTGAAGCACGTCGAGAAGATGTTCGACCTCGCGGGATGGGACAACGGCGCCGCTGCCGCCAAGACCATCATGGCCCTGGAGACCCGGATGGCCGCCGAACACATGAAAAAGGAGGACACCCGGGACATGGTGGCCCTCTACAACAAGTTCCCGACCGCCGAGCTGTCGACCCTCATGCCCCAGTTCGCTTGGACCCAGTACCTCGACACTGCGGGGATCTCCGACATCGACGGCGTCGTGGTGACCCAAGTGGACCACATGAAGGCGCTCGACGGCATCATCGCCAGCACTCCGCTGCCGACCTGGCAGACCTGGCTCCGGTGGTCGGCCCTCAACACCTACGCCGGCCTCCTGACCAGCGCGCTGGACCAGCAGAACTTCGCTTTCTACGGCACGACTTTGACGGGTACCGAGGAGCAGCTCCCCATGTGGCGTCGTGGTGTCAACATTGTCAACGGCAGCCTCGGCGAGGTGGTCGGCAAGGTGTACGTCGCCCAGCACTTCCCACCGGAAGCCAAGGAGAAGATGCTCACCCTGGTCAACAATCTGACCCGGGCCTACCACCAGAGTATCGAAGAGCTCGATTGGATGAGCGAGGAGACCCGGGCCCAGGCCCTCGACAAGCTCTCCAAGTTCACCCCGAAGATCGGCTATCCCGATGAGTGGCGCGACTACTCCAACCTCACCATCGAAAGCGACGATCTGCTGGGCAACGTGCAACGGACCGCGATGGTGGACTACGAGCGCAATCTGGCTCGCCAGAATGAGCCTGTCGATCGCGGCGAGTGGAACATGACGCCCCAGACGGTCAATGCCTACTACAACCCGCCGCTCAACGAGATCGTCTTCCCCGCCGCCATTCTGCAGCCGCCATTCTTTGACCTCAATGCCGACGATGCCGTCAACTATGGCGCGATCGGCGCGGTGATCGGGCACGAGATCGGGCACGGATTCGACGATTCGGGAGCGACCTTCGATGGCGACGGAGTTCTCCGCAACTGGTGGACCGACGAGGACCTCGCGGAGTTCAAGGCTCGCACGACCAAGTTGGTGGGTCAGTACTCCGAGTTCCAGCCTTTCGAGGATCTGAAGGTCAACGGCGAGTACACCCTCGGCGAGAACATCGGCGATCTCGGTGGACTGAGCATCGCGCTCATCGCCTACCAACTGTCGCTCGACGGCGCCGAACCGCCGACGATGGACGGCTATACCGGCGTGCAGCGTGTCTTCCTCGGCTACGGTCAGGCCTGGCGGAAGAAGTCGCGTGACGAGGCGCTCCGCAATCAGATCAACACCGACCCCCACTCCCCGGCCAAGTATCGGGTCAACGGGGTGGTCCGCAACGTGCCGGCCTTCTACGAGGCCTTCCAGATCGCCGAGGACGACGCACTCTACCTCGCTCCGGAAGACCGGGTGAAGATCTGGTAAGTATCGGCTTGACTGGTTTCGGCTGACTAGCGTCAGCCTATGAGGCGAGGCCCGGTTGTGGAGGAAACTCCGCCGCAACCGGGCCTTTCTCGTTCTCGGGGCTGTATCGGCAGGCTCCGGTTGGGGGCAACGCTTCCGACGAACGGGAGCGCGGTTGGCGCACATTTCCTCAGGACGGCGCATTGGATTAGTGAACGGTCACATCCACACGTCCCTGAAGGGAAATCCCATGCGCCACCCGATCTCGAAGACACCGCCCGGAACCGGCCCCACTCGTCCCCCCGCGCTCGGCCTGAGCCCAGTCGTTGCGGCCATCGTCGCGATTGTCCTGGCGACCACCTGTCTGCCAACCAGTCCCGTCCTGGCCCAGGACTTCACCATCGACTTCCGCGCACTCGGGGGCAGCCAGAACCCTCATCCTCCGATCCCGCAGTGCCAGGTCGTCGAGATGCACGACCCGCCCTACCCGGACACCACCGGCGACTGTCTGCACGGTAGCTCGACCTCGAACGGACAGCCGATCGAGTGCCTCCTGGCCGACGCCGCCGAGGACTGTCCGGTCCTCACCATCGGAGTCCCCTCACCGGGGATCTTCTTTGCCACGACCGAAGGGATCGGGGTGGTGGACTACGACACCCAGGAACCGGGCGCCTGCCCTCTCCACTGCTCGCCAAGCTGGCTTATCGGGGACAACTGCGGCACGATCCCCGGGGACCCGTGCTTCTGTGACATCAATGGCTGCGTCGGCACCCCGACCTTCCACGGAGATTGGAAGGATGGGTTGGACTACACCCACGACCTCGAGCCGAGCGGCGAGGAGATTCGCATCTACTTTGGGGTGCCTACCCTGATCTCGGAGATCGCCTTCTGGCGGGCCGGGTTCTCGGAGCTCTCCCTCGAACGGAGCGATTGCCCCGGCGCCCTGCGCATCCACTACCGGGAGGCCGCTCAGGGTGAGTTGTCGGGCGATGGCGAGTTCACCGCTCCGGGCGGTGGGTATTTTCTACCTCAGAATGTAGTCCTGACCCTGTCCAACCCGGTCTATCTACCCTCGTCCACCATCGATCGCATTGCGCTCCAGGAGTTCGGAGTGACCACCGTCTCCAGCACGCAGGAGCGCTGGAGGAGCTCGTGTCCCTACTTCGCGGTGCCCTTCGATCGCGGCTTCACGACGGTGACCAACGACCAGTGGCAGCGAACCGACGACGACACCAATCCCGCCAACGACGTTTGGACCAACACGAGCAACGTCTCAACCTCCAATTGTGGTCTTGCCAATCTCACCGGCGGCGCGGCGGGGGCCGTCTGCTTTCAGAGCCTGCCCGGACACACCGGCTTCGACACCTCGATGATCTCGCGATCGATCGACCTCTCGGCGGCGGCCCATCCGATGCTCCACTTCGTGGTGAGCTTTCAGCGGGACGATGAACAGCTGGACGTGTACACCTCCACGGATCAAGGGAGCACCTGGGATCTGCGAGCCACCCTCGACCAGTCCCAGCCGGACGGAACGCCGGTGGAAGTTGCGTTGGTCGACCTGGGGCACGCCCCGGACGTCCAGTTGCGATTCCGCTACCACGATCCCAACGGGACTGACAGCGCCATCGACCATATCGTCGTCGACGACATCCTGATCTACAGCGACGACCAGCTGTTCGGCGATGGCTTCGAGAGCGGCAACACCGGCGCCTGGCTATGATGGTGCCACTCGGCTGACACCATGGCCTGCCGGCCCACAAACCTCCTACTCTTTTCCGAATCCCCATGCCACAGAGCGCTCCGGAACGAATCACCGAAATTCTCCAAGCCATCGAGCGGGGTGAGTCGCAGTCGTCGGACGCCCTCCTTCCGGTGGTCTACGAGGAGCTTCGGCGGCTGGCTCGCTCGCGCATGGCACGCGAGCGTCCAGGCCAGACCCTGCAGCCCACTGCCCTGGTTCACGAAGCGTACCTTCGACTCCTCGGGGGCGACGACTCGTGGCAGAACCGCGGTCACTTCTTTGCTGCCGCCGCCGAAGCGATGCGCCGCATTCTCATCGAGAAGGCTCGGAGCAAGGCTCGGAACAAGCGCGGCGGCGACTATCGACGGACCACTCTCGAAGACCTGGCGGGAGCCGACGGCATCGATCCCACCGAACTGCTGGATCTCGACCGAGCGCTCGACGCCTTGACCCGGCAGGATTCCCAGATGGCCGGGATCGTCAAACTCCGTTACTTCGCGGGCTTCTCGATCGCGGAGACGGCCGAGATCCTGGACATCTCAGAACGGAGCGTCAACCGTTCCTGGACAGCGGCGCGAACCTGGCTGGCCACCGAGGTCGCGATGGGTCGGGAGGATCGAGAACCGTCACCGAGTGAGAGTTCCGACTAGGGCGCTTCCCTGCTCGAGCAACTGCTCCACTCTGGCAACTACTCCAACGAGGAAGCCTCGGCCACCCGGTACTTCTCAGCCGCCCGGGGTCGATCCCATGCGTCGTAGAGAGCGACCAACCTGGAAGCCGCCTGCACCGTACGAGGGTGCTCTGGTCCGAAATTTTCGGAGTGACCCGCGTAGCTCGCGAGAAGAAACGTCTCGGCCTCGGAAAAACGCTTCATCTCGAAGAGGCACACTCCCATGCCGCCTTCGTAGATCGCCACGTTGGGGTGGCGCGGCGGAAGACTCCGTCGGGTGGCCTCGATCAGGCCTCGATAGATCTCCTCCGCCTCGGTGAGTCGCCCCTGAAGGGCGACCGCTCGCGCTACGTTGGCGGTGGAAACGAGCGCTAAGGGATGGTCTTCGCCGAGGGTCACGGCGTACCCGGCCAGCGCCTGCCGGAAGATCTTCTCCGCTCCGCTCCAGTCCTCTCGCTTGAAGAGGAGTGCGCCGAGGTTGTTGAGGGATGTCAGAGTGGAGGCATGGTGCGGCCCGAGGACCCGTTCGTGAAGCTCGACCGCCCGCCTCAAGTAGATCTCGGCCTCGTCGACATCCCCGCGCCCGAGGAGGCCGGCGCCCAGGTTGTTGACCGCCTGGAGGGTGCTGGGGTGTTCCTCTCCCAAGACCCGCATGTGTTCGTCGAGTGACTTTCGGTACAGTTCGACCGCCTCGTCGGCTTCGCCGGCGCGGTTGAGCACGAGGGCGAGGTTGTTCATCGACTGCAGAGTCACTTCGTGATCGGGTCCCAGGCTCTCGAGGGTCCGTTCCAGGGCCTCACGGTAGACCAGCACCGCCTCCGCGACCTTGCCCTGTTCGAGGAGCACGTCGTTGAGGAGGCTAACCACGGCCAGGGTGTCGGCCGAACCTTCGCCGGAGACCTCGCGTTGGGCGACCAACAGCTGCCTCAGCCTGGGCTCCACCGCCTCGAAGCGGCCGAGGTCGTTGAAGAGAGCCGCCACCTGGAACTCGGAGGCGAGGGTTCGGGGGTCCCGATCCCCGAAGAGCTGACGGCGGAGAACGAGGGCATGGTCGAACTGAACCTCGGCGTTCTCCAGCAGCCCGAGGCCGCGGTAGGTTCTTCCCAGGGTGTCGTGCAGTGCGGCCCGAATCTCGGGCTGCTCCGCGAAGCTGTCGTCGAGCTTCTCGGCGGCATCGTCGAGGACATCGACGACCCGGACCTCCCTCGCGACCTCGGCGAGCTCCCGTCCCGCCGCCGGATCCGCCGCGCCCAGCATGTCCGCGAGAAAGCCCTGGACCGCCTTGGCGACCTCCGCTTCGCGTTCGGAGCGGTCGCGCGCGTGCTCGGCGGCTTCCTGGGCCACCACCGCTCGCTGACGCTCCTGAGTCGCCACCCAGGCCATCCACAGGGTCGACGCCAGGCCGAGCAGTAGGGCAAGGAGCAGGGCCGCGGCGACGGCGACCCCCATCCGGTGGCGCCGCACGAACTTCCGCGCTCGATAGACGGTGCCCGGAGGCCCCGCCTCGATCGGCTCGTGGTTGAGGAAACGCCCAATGTCCGCCGTGAGGTCCGAGGCGGAGCCGTAGCGACGATCGCGGTCCCGATCCAGAGCCTTGAGAAGGATCCAGTCGAGTTCATCGCTCAGGGCCCGTCGGAGGCCCTCGGGATCGGTCGCCCGGGATGCTGCGACCGCCTCGATCACTGCGCTTCCCCTTTCGCTGGCTCGCGGGATCTCCTCTTCGGTCAGCACTCGGATCATCTCCGGATAGGGTTTCCCCGAAAACGAGAAGGGCACCGTCCCTACCAGCAGTTCATAGAGGATCACTCCTAGCGAGTAGACGTCCGACCGACTGTCGATGATCGGACTCATGGCGGCCTGTTCCGGGCTCATGTACTCCGGTGTTCCGAGGATCCGGCCGAGCGCGGTCGAGAGTTGCGGGTCGGAGCCGCTGGGAGAGATCGCCTTGGCGATCCCGAAGTCGATGATCTTCGGCTGAGTTCGGCCGTCCTCCTCTACCACCAGGATGTTTGAGGGCTTGAGGTCCCGATGAAGTACCCCTCGCTGGTGGGCGTGCTCGACCGCCCTACAGACGCGGTGGAACAGCTCGATCCGTTCCGTGACCGAGAGCGAGTTCCGGTCCGCGTAGAGGGTCAAGGCCGGGCCCGGCACCTCCTCCATCGCGAAGTAGGGTCGTCCGTCCTCGGTCATCCCAGCGTCGTACAGTTTGGCGATTCCAGGATGGTCCATCATCGCCAGGGCTTGCCGTTCCAGTTCGAAACGAGCGATCACTTCGCGGCTCTGCAGACCGAAACGGATCACCTTGACCGCTACGGTTCTTCGAACCGCTTCCTGCTGCTCGGCGCGGTAGACGACCCCCATACCGCCCTCGCCGAGGACCTCCGTCAACTCGTAGGGACCGACATGCTGTCCGACGAGACTCTCGGCATCGGCCGCAGAATCGAGAAGGGAGGCCAGCGACTTTCCGGCGAAGAGGACCCCTCCTCCATCGTCATCGTGGAAGGTCAGAAGGCGCTCGACCTCTTGGCAGAGCGAGGCATCTTCCTGCGAGAACTTTTCGAGGAGCGCCTTCCTCTCGACCGGAGGCAGGGGCAGTGCCCGGTGGAAGAGACTCCACATTCGGTCCCAACGCGCGATCTCCATTTGGGGTGCCATGAGTGTCTTCTCGACTCTACCCCAGCGAGCCAGGCGCTCGATGTCTTCGGACTCAAACCCGTTCAACAGGCAAAAGAAAAGGGCGGGACCTAGGTCCCGCCCTCTCCACGTTCCTTAGGACTCCGGACGGTTCTTAGGGAACCGAGTTGGACCAGGCGGTCGTGTTTCCGGATTCGAACCCGTCGGCAAAGATCGGAGTGGCGACACAGGCGTTCGTCTGTGTATCCGCAACCAGGAGCGAGAAGTTCGTCACGGTCACTTCATCGAACCAGAAGCCCCGTTCGGCCAAGGCCGCGTCGGTGCTGTAGGTCACATCCAAGCCGATGGTCTGTCCAGCCAGGCCGGCCGACCCTAGAGCGGTTGCACTCCATGTGCTCTCTGCCCAGGAATCGGCGACATCGGCCCAACCCTCCTGTTGGTCATTGCAGCCCGAGAAGCCTCCAGGGCCGCTACTGTCA
>JAIOJS010000391.1 GCA_019911795.1 Thermoanaerobaculia bacterium
TTCTAGAACCCATTGGGGACCAGCCGGGTGCCCACCTGTCCCGTGCTACGCCGGGGAGAGTTGGCACCAATGTGCCCGGAGGGTACGCCGGTATCTCGTCCGCTGGCCGAAGGGGGTAAGCGGCGGGCGTCCCGCTGGGGGGCTGGCCGCCGGGTATCTGCCGCCAATGGGTCTGCTTCACCGAGACGACTGCCGCGATCGAGGTCCCCGGAACTGAGGGTCGTCGTGGCCCTCTTGCCCTGATCGGATTGTGGGCGCGGCGTCGACTGGGAGGACTCGTCATCTTGGAGAGTCCCGGGTTGAGCATACTCTCTACTGGCGCGCGCTTCGTCGTCGTCGACTTCCTGACTAGCGGCTCGAGTGTCCTCGGTAGGAAGCTTGGGAAGGAGAAGCGTAGCGATACGATAGGGATCCTCGTAGACCCTTGGAGCCTCCTGCGCGGAGGCCTTGCCGGCGTCCAATCCGAGGAGAGCCCGCGTCGTGAGTTGGCTGTCGAGAATCTGGGGGTTTACGTCGGCAAAGGTGAGTGCGGGATCCAAGCGGAACGATCGCGTGTAGGCCTCGAGCGCCCTGCGCTCGCGTCCAGCGAGTTCGTGCAGGCGACCGAGTTGGAAGTAGGCCCAGGCATGCTCGTCGTCTTGTTCGACCACTCGCTCGAACTCCTCGGTGGCCTGGTCCAGTTGCCCTCGCTGTGCCAAAAGGAGTCCGAGGTTGAAGTGCGCGCTGATCAGGCGGTCGTCGAGCCTGGTGGCCTCGCGATACTCGGCTTCGGCCGCATCCACGTCGCCCGTCAACAGGAGGAGATTCCCCAGATCGTTGTGGGCATTGGCCTGGTGGGGCGTCGCTGCGATCAGAACCCGTTGCTGGTCAATGGCGAGTTGGACGTTCTCGGGAGGATTGGAGGCCATTGCCGACGTCATGGCGACGAATCCGAGCAGGGTCGAGGTGAGGATATTGCGCACTGGGTTTCCTATTCTCATCATGCATCGAGGGGTTTGTTCGCGATCAAGGATCTCTCGACCAGGGACTCGGGGTCCAAGAAACTGTGGTCCAAGAGACTATGGTCCAAGAACGCTGGGATCAAGTCTTGGCTGTACCGAGGGCCTTGGCCTTGAGGCGGACTTTTCCGCCTTCATTGACCAGTCGAAACTGGACGGCCGAGCAGCCAGTCTTCTTACGGATGCCCGCGACCTGTTTGTCTAGATAGGAGCGGAAGGTGTCCAGTTCGAGTCGACTGCCCCGCTGGGTGAGTTCCTGGAAGAGCGCGTTGACTCCGTCAGCGGTCGGGGCGGAGTCAAAAACGACTCCCTTCTCAACGTCGGGCCGGGGGGCGGCTTCAGCCTCCGCCTGCCGCACGACGGCACGGTGCCCTTCTTCCTGGTCGCGCAGCCGTCGTTGGAACATCTCGCAGTAGCTGTTGAACTGCGCCTCGAGGTTGGAGACCCGAAAGCGATCAACCGGACTTTTTTGGTTGATGTTGCGAAGGTCTCGGAGTGCTCGGGCGATCGATTCTCGATCCGCATCGGGTGGCACCTCGAGGGCACCGCAGAAGAAGCGGCGATAGGCGACACGGAGCCGCTGGATTTCGTCACCGACGCGCTGGATCTCCGCTTCGAGAGCGGGGGTGTGGCGCAGGCTGTTGTTTGGATTGTTCATGATGAGGGGAGTTCTCGGGTGGCCCGGGCTCTCTGATGGACGGTTCTACGGCTCATTTGCCTCGAGCGCTTCTCCGCACGACGGGCCGTGTGCGTAGAATGGAGGCCTCCATGAAACAGGTCGATCGAGCACTCTTACGACAACTTCCTGCTGTAGACAGGATCATGCAATGGTCCGGTGTGCAGCAACTGATTACATTATATGGAAGGGACGTGGTGCGGGTCCAAGTCAGGAATGGGCTGGAGGAGCTGCGGGAGCAGATCGGCTCCGGGTCGTTGACGGAGGTTCCTACCGAAGAGGAGATGGCTCGGGGGTTTGCCCGGGCTGTGGAGGGGGCGTTGGGAGGTCGTCTTCGACGGGTCATCAACGCCACCGGGATCTTCCTTCATACCAACCTCGGGCGTGCTCCCTTGCCTCCTGAAGTGCTGGCGCGACTAGCCCTGGACGCCGAAGCGGCGTGTAGCCTCGAGTTCGATCTCGTGACCGGGACACGAGGGGATCGGAACCAGCGTGTCGATCGACTCCTCGCCGCCTTGACGGGATGTGAGGCGGCGGTGGCCGTCAACAATAACGCGGCGGCGCTGGTCCTAGTACTGTCTACGCTGGCTTCGGGACGGGAGGTGATCCTCTCGCGAGGCGAGATGGTCGAAATTGGTGGGTCCTTTCGCATTCCCGACATCCTGCGGTCGTCGGGGGCGCGACTCGTCGAGGTGGGAACCACTAATCGAACCCGTTTGGCCGACTATCGCAGCGCCCTCAGCAAGTCGACGGGGCTCCTGCTCAAGGTGCATCCCAGCAACTACCGAGTTCGCGGATTCACCAGCTCGACCTCTACCGCGGACCTCGTTGCTCTTGGTCTCGAGCATGGGGTCCCAGTAGTCGTCGACGAGGGCTCGGGGCTCCTGAAACCTAGATCGGAAGCGCCTTTCGTCGACCACGAGAGCGTATCGGAGTTGATTGCCGCGGGGGCGTCGTTGGTTTGCTCGAGTGGTGACAAGGTTCTCGGCGGTCCTCAGGCCGGTTTGCTGATGGGCCAGCGGGCATGGGTCGACCGCTGTCGTCAGCATCCCCTCTATCGGGCCTTTCGCCCTGGACGTCTGACCTACTCGGGGCTCGAGGAAACCTTGAGGCGACTCCTGGGTGGGGAGGCCTCTCTGCTCGATCGGCTTTGGCCGGATACTGGGCAGCACCAGCGCCGTCTCGATCGTTTCATATCGAGACTCGCGGAGGCGACTTCGGTCCCGGTGGAAGGCTACGTCGGAGGCGGCGCGGCGCCGGACGCAGCCGTCGTCGGCGTGGGAGTCTCGCTGCCGACCTGGAAGGGGCAGTTGGAGGCCCTTCGGTTGGGAGAACCCGCCGTGGTTGCGTACGTCCGTCAGGATCGTCTCATCGTGGACCTGCGCACGGTGGAATCAGACGACGACGAGGCCTTGATTGGAGCTCTGTTGGCAGCAGAAGCCGGGAGTCACGGTGTCAGGCAGGGCTAGAGTCCCGATCCGGTAGTTCCATGCCACTGTTCGGGTTCCTTTTTACCTCTGTCCGCGTTGCGCCTTCGGCGAAATACTTCCGGAAGTCCTGTGTCGCCGCGCCTTGCCCGATGGGAAGAGGACCTCGGGCAAGTTACACGGGACTTCCGGATCGGGACACTAGAAGCCGGGGCGCGACAACGCCGGTTCTAGAAGAGCCGGCCATAGGAGCCGAGCAACCACGGCCCGGCGAAGAGCGCAATCAGGGCACCGAGAGAGAGGAACACTCCGAACGGGAGGCGACTACTGAGGTTCATGCGATGCCGTAGCATCAAGGTGACACCGACGAGCGAGCCGGTCAGGGACCCGAGGAAGAGGGTGACGACGACCCCTTCCCAGCCCAGGAAGGCGCCGACCATGGCGAGCATCTTGACGTCGCCCAGTCCAAGACCTTCGACCTTGCGGAGGCGCACCCAGAGTTCGGCGACAGCCCAGAGGAGCCCGCCGCCGAGGAGGATGCCAAGGGCAGACTGCTGCCACGTGATCCAGGGGGCTACGAAAGCGATCGCAAGTCCCACCACGGCTCCGGGAAGCGTAATGCGATCGGGGAGAATGTAGTGCTCCGCATCGATCCCAGCCAGAGCGATGAGAAGGCAGCAGAAGAGGATGGCCATGGGGGTTTTCCAGCTGACGCCGAAGACTTCGAAACTGAGCACGAAGCAGATCGCGGTCAGGCCCTCGATCAGCGGGTAACGCCAGGAGATGGCGGCCCGGCAGTGACGACAATGCCCCCGGAGTATCAGGTAGCTGATCAATGGGATGTTGTCGTAGGCCCGAATCACCCCACCGCAGTGTGGACAGCGTGATCGCGGCAGGACGGTCGACTGCTCTCGTGGGAGTCGATGGATCACGACGTTGAGGTAGCTCCCAATGAGCAGTCCCGAGACGGCGAGGTAGAGATCGACGAGGAGTTGCAGCGACATGTGGCTGCGATTCTACGCTGCCGAGGTTGTCCTTGCTCGAATCGAGATCCAGCTTAGGGTGAGCAGGGTGATGAGGCTAATAGCCACTCCAACGGAAACCCACGGATCTCGATAGTCGAGGCTTACCTCATGGGTGCCCGCCGGGACGGCGAAACCGATCTGGCCGAGGGCCGTGGGACAGAGGTTGGTCTCGAACTGGGGTTGATCCACGATCCGGGCCGTCCAGCTGGGATGAAACGTCTGCCCGACCACAACATAAGCAGGAGCCGTTGCGCGGTATGTAAAGCGTTGATGACCTCCTTCGATGTTGGCTGAGGTGATCGCGGCCGATTCGTATCGGAAGGTATGTCGGGCCGAGTTGGCGGTGGTCTCGACACAGGTGGTTCGACTTCTCCAGTCGTCCGCGGTGGCATCGAGCCAGGCGATCGTCTGTTCGGCCGAGCTGAGAGAGTCGACCCGTTGAACCGAACGGACGCTGGGGAGTCGCTCCGGAAGTGGAATGAGTCGACTCTCTTCAGGAACCGGCATTCCACGACGCAGGTCGCTCAGGATCTCCGAGCGTTGTCGGGGTGCGATCAGATAGTCGCTATTCCAAGTCTCGGCGATTCGCTGGAGTCTGATGGGATCGTCGGAGCTCGCAACATAGAGCTGCCGTGCGTGAGCCGCCCAGCGCGTTGCCATGAGGTCATAGTCGATGTTCAGAGCGTAGGACATTCCCCAGAGGTTCCCTACATAGGGGTCGAGTTGTCGAGTGCGTCCTAGAACCTGTTGGAAGCCAACTGGACCAACTCGCAAATGGTCTTTCGCGGCTGGGTTGAGATCCATGGTGGTAGCTAGTCGACTTCCCGCAGGGATGCCCGCGAGCTGCCGGGGTGCTGCCCAGAACACCTCTCCGCTGAGGGTGGGGAAGGCGGTGCGCGTAGTGTGGGCAAGATCGCCGATCAGGAGCGCGAAGAGGAGCAGCCCTATCCAGGGCTGCAGCCATGGCAGGTGTCCTCGTTCTCGGGGCAACGTTTTGGGAGGAAGGAGCAACACGAGCAGCGCCAGGGTCAGGGCGATCCCGAAGGCGAAGCCGAACTCGTTGCGAAAATACTCGAGGGCAGGTCCGAGATCCTCGGCCGGAACAGGGTACCCTCCGAAGCGAAGGAGAAACTCGTTGGCCAGGTCCACGCGAAAGTAGGTTACGGCGACGAGGCATGCGTTGATCATGGCTACCAGCCCGAGGACCAAGAGGAGCGGTCCTCGGGCTGGTAGCTTGGAGAGCAAATGATGGAGCCCTAGGGCACCGGCGACGCTCAGCGCGGCGCTGGTGAGCACGATGAACTTCTCGGGATACCTCACGAGGTTGAGGATGGGCAGGTGGAGGAACAGAGGCCCCAGGAGTGGAAGATGCCTGCCGAGGGCGAGGAGCGTTCCCAGTAGGGCCATGGCGATCCAGGTCCCGCGTTTGGGTAGTGGCCAGAGGGCCAGGCCGATCAGCGCGAGCAGGGTCGTGAGGAGTCCGAGGTAGGGGCTGATCACATAGGGGAAGCCCCGGTCGTTGTGGTTCCAGCCAAAGAAGAGACCCTCCTCATCCTGCTGCGGGTCTCCCCAGACACGGGGTGACAAGAACTCGGCGAGGCGAAGAGGGGACATCGACCAAACGAGTCGGCTCTCGAAGTTGGAAGCGTCTCGCTGGGGAGAGCCGCTCAGGTGGTGGAGGGTCGGAACGAGCTGGGCCGCAGCCAACAGCGTGGCGAGGATCCCGAGCCCGGCGAGTCGCTGCAAGTGACGGACCCTATCGGTGCTAGCTGAACCGATGTCTGAACCGACACCAGCATGATCGCTGCGGCTTGCGTTGATGAGAGGAAACAGGCAGCAGAGGCTAAGTCCTGTAATCATGACGGTTGCGGGTTCGCCGGCGAAGAGTTGGAGGGCTAGTCCACCGGCAGCGAGGGCGCAGGCTCGACGCCTCGCTTGGGCCTCCAGCTGCGGATCGAGACCTAGAATGGCTAGAGAGACAATCCATGGCCACCAGGCCATGCCGAACTGGAAGTTCATGGTACTGGCCAACCCTAGGTACCAAGGGGAAAGAGCGAAACTCACGGCTCCACATGCGGCGGGCATCGTGTCAGCACCGAGCTGGCGTAGGAGTCTCCAACTGCCCCATAGTGCCCAGGCGACATGGAGCAGGATCAGGAGTTTGATCGAGTACGGTACAGTGACGAGCAGCAGAAGCCACGTCGGGGGATAGAAGGCAGCGTAGTTCGGATTCGACAGGATCGGTTGGCCGCCGTTGAGGGTCGAATTCCAGGTGGGCAGGTGCCCCGATTCCGCGGCAGCCGCCAGGGCGCCACGAAGAGGGGTGTGGAAGAAGGGGATATCGCGACT
>JAIOJS010000392.1 GCA_019911795.1 Thermoanaerobaculia bacterium
GTCGTGATCTTCAGGACATCGATATCTCCTCGATCACTCCTCGTTGGCGCTGGGATCGCCGCGACGATCCGATCGATCCCAAGCGCGGCTTCTTGACGTCGATGCAACTCGAGTTCGCGATACCCATCGGCGGTCTTACGACTGAGAATTTCCGCAAATTCTTTGCTCAAGGCTCCGGCTATTGGCCCCTCGGAAGGTCCGGCGTTCTGGCCCTTAATCTCCGAGCGGGGGTAATCGAGCCGTTGGGAAACCAGCCGGTGTCCATTGCGGAGCGCTTCTTTGCCGGAGGGAACACCACCCACCGGGCCTACGACCGCGACACGCTGGGAATCGCCGGTGACACTCTGGACAGTCGGAACAACCCCGTCGGAGGCAATGGACTGTTCCTCGCCAATCTCGACTGGCGCTTTCCCATTGTCGGGAGTCTTGGCGGAACCCTTTTCTACGATCTGGGTAATGTCTGGGGAGACTGGCATGATATGCGAGTCGAGGAGGCCAAAGGGGGATTGGGGGTCGGAGTTCGCTACCTGTCCCCGGTGGGGCCGCTGCGTCTCGATCTGGGGTGGAAGCTCGATCCAGAGCCGGAAGAGTCTGGGTACGAGGTCTTCTTCAGCTTCGGCAACGCGTTCTGAATCATCCTCAGGTGGTGTTCCCCTCGCTTCCTTTCCTCGCCTTCGCCAGGTAAGGTAGGGCTTCCCTCGGAGTTCATCCGGAGCTCTCGGAGAACCACCCATGACAACACACGACGCACCGTTCGCTTCGATCGAAGAGGCGATGCAGCAGCTTTGGCAGGGCCGATTCGTCATCATCGTCGACGACGAGGATCGCGAGAACGAAGGCGATCTGGTCGTTGCGGCGGAGAAGGTGACGCCCGAGGCGATCAACTTCATGGCCAAGCACGGTCGGGGACTGATCTGCCTGGCTCTGACCGAAGAGCGCTGCGATGCGTTGAAGTTACGGATGATGGTGGAGGACAACACCGCGCCTCTGGGGACCGCTTTTACGGTTTCGATCGAAGCCCGCGGCAAGATCACCACCGGAATCTCGGCGGCGGATCGTGCCGCCACTGTTCTCGCCGCCGTTGACCCGTCGACCCAGCCCGAGGACCTGTTGCGCCCGGGGCACATGTTCCCGCTGCGGGCCAAGAAGGGTGGGGTGCTCCGGCGAAGCGGCCAGACGGAGGCCTCGGTCGACCTGGCGCGTCTGGCCGGGCTCGACCCCTCTGCCGTGATCTGCGAGATCATGAATGACGATGGGACCATGGCTCGGGTGCCGGATCTCGTCGAAGTAGCCCGCGAGCATGACCTTCTGATGATCACCGTGGCTGAGTTGGTGCGCTATCGCCTCCAGCACGAGAGTTTGGTGGAGCGGGTCGCTTCACCCATCATCCCCACTCCCTATGGCGAGTTCACTCTGCACGCCTACCGTTCCGAGGTTACGGGAGAGGAGCACCTCGCTTGGGTGCATGGGACCCCGGATGTCACCCAGCCGGTGTTGGTGCGGGTCCATAGCCAGTGCCTTACCGGCGACATCTTCGGCTCGGAGCGTTGCGACTGCGGCCTGCAGCTGCACGTGGCCTTGACTCGAATCCAGGAGGAGGGAGCGGGTATTTTGCTCTACCTCCTGCAAGAGGGGCGAGGTATCGGCTTGATCAACAAGCTGCGGGCCTACGAATTGCAGCAGCAGGGGCACGATACGGTCGAGGCCAACGAACATCTGGGTTTCCGTGCGGACCAGCGTGAATACGGCGTGGGCGCACAGATTCTGCGGGATCTGGGCGTCGAGAAGATGAGGCTGATGACCAACAATCCCAGCAAATACATTGCCCTCTCGGGCTACGGCCTGGAGATCGTGGAGCGGGTTCCCCTCGAAATCCCACCCACCGATAGCAGTCGCGAGTATCTTCGCGTCAAACGCGACAAGCTGGGGCACCTGCTGAGCCTGGTCTAATGGCGTCGGGTCTAGTGCAGTAGAGGTAGGAGAAACCTCTGCGCATACTGTGGATCGGTACCAAGTCGCCTCACCCTCCGATCGATGGGGGACGGCTTCTCGTTTTCGAGAGCCTCCGTGCCCTTCGCGCTCGAGGGGCCGAGGTGACCCTCGTCGCACCGGTGACATCGTCGCGTCTGTCCGTTGCCAACTCTGCTCTAGCTGACCTCTGTAAGCCGCAGCTAGTGACCGGCGTGCCGCACTCCCTGGTGGCCTCGGTAATAGGTTCGTGGCGCCACCGTCTGCCGCTAGGGATTGCCCGACATCGACAGGAGACGGTGGTTCGACGGGTCGAGGAACTGTTGGCGGCAGAGTCGTTCGATTGGGTCCACTGTGAACAGCTTCAGGCCCTCGGTGGTGCGATCGAAGGAGCGGTCAGTCGTCTGCCCCTGGTCTTGCGGGCGCAGAACATCGAGAGCGATCTGTGGCGCGCCTCGGTCCTCCGACGGCGGGGCGGGCGACTCCTATTGCCGTGGGTCCGACGGATGGCACGGTGGGAAGGAGCTGCGGTTGGGCGGGCCGCTCTGACGCTGGCCCTGAGTGCAGAGGATGGTGCCCGACTGCGACGACTCAGTCGAGGAGCTGGTCGAGTCGAGGTCCAGGCGGTGCCCTTTCCGGCAGACCTGCCGCCGGGCTCGCGGGTCTCAGGAGGGAGCGACGTCGTTCTCTTCGCCGGGGGCTGGTGGCCCAACCGGGATGGAGCGACCTGGTTCGTGGAGGACGGTTGGCCGGAAGTAAGGCGCCAGTGTTCGGGAGCGACTTTGCGACTCTTCGGGGGCGCGAGGGTAGGGGGCGACGGGATCGAATGGTCTCAGGCGCCGGAGCGGAGCGACAGCGCCCTGGCCGAGGGCTCCATCCTGGTGGTCCCGCTGCGGGTCGCATCAGGGATTCGCATGAAGATCCTCGAAGCTTGGTCGCGGGGAGTCCCGGTAGTGGCGACCCCGGTTGCGGCTAGTGGTCTCGGAGCCACCGCCGGTGTCGAGTTCCTGGCCGGTGAGACGCCGCTCGAGATTGCTCGGGAACTGGGGCGACTCCTGAGTGATTCGAGGCTAAGGGCCAACCTGGTAGAGGCCGGACGCAAGCATCTCCAGGTCCACCACGACCCCAGCCAGTGGGCGGACCGCTATCTGTCTCTCGCCGAGAGCGTCGTCCGTTCTTGAAACGGGATGGGCTCGATGACCGATTCGGTTTCCCGGTGGGCGGAGGACAGAGTCGCGGCCGCGGCGCCGCCGAGGACGACTAGAGTGAAGGCATTGGCCGGCATCGCCACGCTGAAGTCGAGGCCTGAGTGGATCGCAGCCGCGGTCATGGCGCCGAGTGCGGCGAGGATGGCCGCTCGGTCTTCGCTGCGCTCGCAGCGTCCACTACAGACGAGAAGCTGGCGGACCCAGGCGGCGAGTACAACCCCAAAGAGGAGGGCTACCGGCCAGCCGACGCTGACCAGAAGCTCTAGCCAGTCGTTGTGGGCGTGGGTCCAGAGACCGGTGGCCGAAGGGGGCTGGACCTGGGGGAAACGAGCGGTGAAGGCTCCGAGTCCGATCCCGGTCCAGGGAGCTTCTTTCAGGAGCCTCCAGGTGGCAGCATAGACTTCACGGCGCACATTCCAAGTGAGTTCGTAGGACGAGGTGGTGAGCCAGCGGCCCAAGCCCGCTCGCAGTCCTAGGGTAGCAACGGTGACGAGTCCGAGTGCGGCCAGGACAATCCCCGCCGGGACCCAGCGGCGGCGGCGACGCATCCAAGCGACGAGGAAGCCTTGAACTACGGTAGCCGTCAGGGCCGCGACCAGTCCGGCCCGCGAACCGGTGAAGGCGAGGCACGCGAACAGAGCGAGCCAGCCGAGCAGGGGCGGGGCGACGGTGGCCACTCGGCGATCGAGGGTCGGAAGATGTGCCTGCTTCTGTAGGGCCCACCAGAGCCAGGCGAAGCAGGCGCTGAGTGTCATCGCGAGGTAGAAGGCGAGGTGGTCGGAGTTGACGAAGGTCCCCCGCAGTCGCAATCCATTGCCCGGAACGGTCACTCCCCAGATCTCGCTGGCGTGGTGGGTCCAACGTCGAGCGCCGTAGAGGGCCTCGAAGAACCCTCCGGCGAGCAGGCCGGCAAGCAGCCAGCGGCGGCGCCGGCGGGAACCTCCGACGACGGCAGCCGCAAGGCCGGCAACGGCGAGGGCGGCGAGCCAAAGTGCGACGTCGAAGCTGCGCTGCGGTGAGTAAGAGAGGTGGAAGGAGCTGGGTGCTTCACCGAGGGTGGCCGCTGTGTCCAAGGACATCCGATAAGACCCAGGACTCACCGCGGCAACCCAGGATTCGGGGAGGGAGAGACTCTGGAGCAGGCCCCAAATCGAGAGCAAACCTAGGCTACCTAGGCCCCAGCGAAAGTCGCGGATGGCGTCGATCAGTCGCGATGAGGTGACCGCGAGACCCATCGTCAGTAGAGATCCAAGGGTGAGGACCAGGCGTCCTCCAGGGGTTACGCTGGCGAAGGGGAGGGGCGCCCAAGCCAAAAGAATACAGAGGACGCCGGCGGCTCCGGCCGGGAGGGAAGGGAATCGCATGGTTTGCGGGCGCAAGTCTACCCGCAATCTGCATATAATGGAGGGCCATGAGCCGGATTCCCATTCTCCATTCCCGTCGAAACACCGCCGCCTTTCTCGCCGGGGCGGTGGCGGCCGTGGCGGTAGTTCTGCTTCTCCTGGCAACGCCGGGATGGTCCCAGGGAGCCGGCTACCGGGTCGGTCCCAAGGACCTCATCGAGATCGAGGTATTCGAGGCTCCGGAGTTCAATACCCAGACGCGAGTTTCTGAAGAAGGATCAATCAGCCTCCCCGTGATCGGTGACGTCCAGGTCAACGGACTTAGCGACGAAGCCCTCACCGCGCGGTTACGCCAGATACTAGAGGAGTGTTGCATCCAGAAGGCCTCGGTTTCGGTCCAGGTCGTGGAGTTCAACTCACGCCCTATCTCGGTAATAGGGGCCGTCAGTCGACCGGGCCCTCTGAACTTTTCTGGACGCTGGACCCTGCTCGAGGCCCTGACCGCAGCGGGTGGCCTGGCGCCCAGCCATGGTGATGTCGTCCATATCTTGCGCCGAGCGGAGAACGGACTAACGGACCAGATCCAGATCTCGTTGCAGGACCTTCTGGTTGTCGGCGATCCTCGGGTCAACGTACCGATCTTCGCCAATGACCTGATCAACGTGCCCGTCACGATGGAGGTGACGATCTTCTGTCTCGGCGAGGTGGAGCGTCCCGGAGCTCTGGTCTTCAAGAGCACGGAGCGAATCACGCTGCTGACCGCGATCGCTCGGGCCGGTGGCATGACCGACCGCTCCTCGCGAAAGATCACCATCAAGCGCGAGGCCCGCGGAGGCGCTTTGGCGCGGGAGATCGTCGTCGACTACAAGGACATCTTGTCCGGGAAGAGCGATGATATGGGCCTGTTGGAAGGAGACGTAGTAGTGGTCAAGGAGTCGTTCTTCTGATGGCGGGTCGCACTCAACCCCGAGATCCCTACTTCGACGGAGACTTCCAGAGTGACGAGCCGGTAGGCGAGTTCCATCTCGGAGACTATCTCGCCATCCTGCGGAGACATTGGCGCTTGGCGTCAGTGATTACCTTGGTTTGTTTGGTGGCGGGATTGGTTCACTACCTGATCACTCCCAAGATGTACCGCGCTACTACCACCATCCAGATCGATCGGCGCAGCATGTCGATCGGCGGAGGCGCCGAGACTCCATGGCTGGAGAACTGGTGGAATCTCGAGTTCTATCCCACTCAGTACAAGCTCCTGGAGAGTCGTGGATTGGCCGAACGAGTGGTGAGCAATCTGCGTCTCTTCGAAGATCCGGAGTTCAATCCGGGGTGGGCGCAGTGGGGTTCTGATGTCGATCGGGAAGCGAGTGCGGAACTCGATGCGGCGGTGTTGGGCAACCTCGGCCAGTCTCTCCTCGGCGGCTTATCGATCGCGCCGATCAAGAGCACCCAGCTAGTAGAGATCTCCTACCGCTCGATGTCCCCAACGCTGGCCTCGAGGGTGGCCAACGGGGTGGCCGCGGCCTTCATCGACTGGGGCATCGAGACCCGTTCCGAGTCCGCAGGACGTGCCTCGACCTTCCTCGGGAAGCAGATCGATTCCCTCAAAGGCGAGCTCCAGGACAAGGACAACAAGTTGCAGGCCTACAGCCGGAGATCCGACATCGTAGCGATGGAACCCGCTTCGAATCCGGTGCTTCAGCGCCTACAAGCCCTGAATAGCGATTACATCCAGGCCCTCTCCTCTCGCATCGACAAAGAGGCGCAGTACAACGAGGTGCTGAGCGCCCCAGAGGAGGCCGTTGCCGACACCCTGTCGGGTGGTCTGGTCTCCACCTTGCGTCAGGAACTGCTGCAGCAGGAGCAGGAGTACGCTACGAAGCTGACGATCTACAAGCCCGACATGCCCTTGATGGTGGAACAACGGTCGAAGATCGAAGAGCTGCGTCAGCACTTCGATTCGGTGGTTTCCGAGATGGTGGAGCAGGCGAGGAAGAGCGCCCGGGCAGCCTTCCAGACCGCCAAGCGTCGTGAGCAGGCTCTCTCTACCGAACTCGATCGCGCCAAGGACGAGACCATCGAGATGGGATCTGCGGCGGTCGAATACAACAACCTCATGATGGAGATCTCGACGCGCCGCCAGCTTCTCGACGAACTCTTGCGTCGTCAGTCCGAGACCGACGTTACGGCTCGCCTCCAGGCCAGTCGCGAGTCGAACATCCGGGTGGTCGATCGCGCTTTGGTGCCGGGCGGTGCCTTCAGGCCTTCGCTTCGCAAGGACGTCGGAATGAGCCTTGTCCTCGGTATGTTCCTTGGCTTCGGTTGCGTCTTCCTGGTCGAGTACCTCGATCGGACCCTGAAGAGTGCCGAGGATGCCGAGCGTCTTCTCGGATTGCCCGTCCTGGCGCTGGTCCCCGATGTCAGCGACCGTGGAAAGGGCCGCGGCTACGGCTACGGCTACGGCTACGGCTATGGCTACGGCGGTCAAAGACGCAAGCGGAAGTCGTGGCGAGAGAAGAAGTCGCCGGCGGAGACCATCAAAGAGATCGAGCTGCTCCCGCACACCAAGCCGAGGCATGCGGTGTCCGAAGCCTATCGAGCCCTTCGTACGGCCCTGTTGCTATCGAGCGCCGAGGAGATGCGGATGATCGCTCTGACCTCCGCTCAGTCGGGAGAGGGCAAGACGGCTACCGCCGCGAACCTGGCGGTGGTCATGGCGCAGCTCGGACGCAGCGTCCTTCTTATCGACGCCGATCTGCGCAAGCCTCGCCAACATCGGGTCTTTCGAGTGTCGAACCGGCTTGGGCTAGTCAACTGTTTGACCGAGGGTACCGACCTCGATGAGGTGGTACAGACGACGCCTGTTCCAGGCCTTACCCTGATGACCTCGGGCACGATTCCTCCCAACCCATCCGAGCTCCTGGCTTCCGATCGCATGCGAGAGCTGTTGGAGAGGGTGCGGCGGCGTTTCGACTTCGTGATCGTCGACACCCCACCGATTCTGGCGGTGACCGACGCCTCGCTGGTTGGCGCCCAGGCGGATGGGATGGTCTTCTGCCTCAACGCCGGCAAGGTGCTCCGCGAGGAGGCCCGGACGGGGACCGACCGCCTGGCGATGGCCGGAAACAAGGTACTGGGCCTGGTCCTGAATCGCTACGTCCCGACCACTACTTCAGACAGCAAGCATTACTATTACTACCAGGCCTACGGTGAGTCGGACGTCGGCGAGTCGAGCTCCCCTGCCGCATAGCATCGTTGGCAGGGCAGTCCCGACGAAGGCTCCAATCCCTCGCCCGGTTGGGTCCTGATGGGCCACGAGGAGTTGGTGACGCCGCGAAGCGAAGGCCCCCTTTCCCACACTCCGAAAGTTCTCGATGATCGATATTCACTGCCACGTACTCCCCGGAGTCGACGATGGTGTTCCCGACCTGGCAGCGGCCCGAGCACTCTGTGAAAGGGCGGCCGAGGATGGTACGACCGACATCATTGCAACGCCTCACCAGCGACATCCGAATTGGCCAAACGAGGATCGGGGGTACCTCGAGACGGTCTGGCGAGGCCTCCGGGAGCATGTCGGAGACCTTCTGGAGATCCACCTCGGCGCCGAGGTTCGTCTCGACTCTCACTTCCTCGACGAACTGGAACGACGCCAGTCTGGACACGTACTGCCTTTGGCGGGAAGCAGGTACCTCCTTATCGAACTCCCTCGGGCGGAGGTTGGACCGTATCCCGAGGACGTCCTCCACGAGGTCTCGATCGCGGGCTACTTTCCTATCCTCGCTCACCCCGAGATGATCCCTTATCTCAGCAACGATCTCGACCGCCTGGAGAGCTTCGTCGCCGATGGGGCCATGCTCCAGGTGACGGCGATGAGTGTTACCGGCGAGTTCGGGCGTGTCCCCGAGCAGGCGGCATGGTCCATGCTGCGGGAGGGCTGGGTTCACTTTGTCGCTTCCGATGCCCACTCGGCAGCGTGGCGCCCTCCGGGCCTGTCGTCGGCGCGGGCCGCTTTGACCAAGCAGCTGGGAGTCGATGTGGCCAGCCTCTTGACCCAGGGCAACCCGGCGCGGATCCTGGAGAATTTGCCCCTGACTTTGAAGTCAGAGCCCGAGTGAACGACGCTCGTGTTCGAGTGGCTATAATCTGCTACCCCGTCGTCTCGAAACCCTCGCATCGGGGGTGTCGAGAGGAACCGAGGACGACCCCAGGAGAGGATAGGAAGACATTGTTCAGTTCAGGAACCTCATCGGTACGCGTTCGAGCTGCAGTTCTGTGGCTCGGCGTAGCCTCGATGCTCGGCATAGAGGCGGCCCACGCTGCCGATCCCTTCTACAGCAGTCGGCTGCGGGAGGGTATGGCGGCGGCGGATCAAGGGGACCATGCCGAAGCGGCACGGTTACTACGTATCGCCTGTTTCGGTCTTCTGGAGGAGGATGGGTTGGCGGATTGCCTGATTCGTCTCGGACTGTCTCAGGCGAAGAGCGGCAACTCCACGGGGTTCGAACAGTCATTCCGGCGTCTAGTCGAAGCCGAGGACCTGCTCGGTGTCTATTCTCGAGCGAGTCTTCCCCCGGACCTCGTCGCCGCGTATGCACGGCAGATAGAGGCCTTGATCCCGGCCGCGGTACGACAATCGGCGATCGACTTCGGCATAGTGGCTGCGACGGAGACAGCACCGGTAGCTTCTGGTGGCGAGAAGGAGCCCAGTACGCGGGAACGCCGTCGCGAACTCGAGAAGCAGGGGCGACTTCATCCGACGGATCCCCGATGGCCCAGGGATCTCGCCGAGTTGGAGCGAGCCGAAGGGCGTCCCAAGGCGGCCCTCGAGGCGGCCCGTGCAGCCCTGGAGCGGGCGCCGGCTGACCCCGTTGCAAGTTGTGTCGCGGGTTGGGGCGAGGCTCAGTTCGATCGTTGCCGGTCTGCGTTGGCCTACTTCGACGCCTGCTCCACGCCTTCCACGGACGACAGGCTCCTGGCGGCCGAATGCGCCCTCGAGTCCGGCAAGCCCGCCACCGCTCGGGAGTGGCTCGAGGGAGTCCCTGTCGCCGACGCGCGGCGGACCAAGCTCGATGAGCAAATACTCGCCGCCGAGAGCAAGGCAAAGCAGACTGCCATGGCCGGAGTTGGACCCGAAGTTGAACCCGAAGTTGCATCCGAAACAGGAGCTCCCCCTGCCGGTCCATCGCCTGAGCCATCCGGGAGAGAGTTGGAGGGGGAAACCCAGTCCTCGCCCGCCGCCACCCCGGTTACGGTCGATGCCGAAGATCTCGCGACCCTGCGGGATGAACTGGCGGTGGCTACCAAGATCGATCACGTCAATGGACTCTACGATCGAGTGCAGCTTCTTGTCGCGGACGACCCGGACAATCCTGATGTGCAGTTTCTTGCGGGGGAGATCGCCTACCGCGCGTCGCGCTGGGATGAAGCGGTGGCCCACTTCGACGCGGGCGGGGACCCGGGCTTCGATCAGCCGGGCCTGCTTTTCTATAAGGCGATCGCTCTCTACGAGTCGGGAGATTCGGCGCGGGCGGAATCCACGTTGCGGCGGTGTATCGACCGGCTTTCACCGACGCCGTTCGTTCAACGCTACCGGGAAAAGATTCTCGGTGAGCCGTGACGTGGATCACGTTTGACGGGGCGACCGGCGGCTGTCTATACTAAGCCCTGATTCCGAGGAGATCACCCAATGAAAATCACCACTCTTAGCTGCCTGCTCGTCGGGGCGTTCACCGCCTCCATGACGTTCGGGCAAGCGCCGATCGTCACCCCTGAGCCTCTGGCTTGCATGCCAACCGAAGGTCACTCGGTAGTCTATGCAGACGTGGACCCTCTACCCGGTGATGACGATGAGGTCCGGATCTTCTTTCGGCGCGATGGCTTTGGTGACTACTACTACGTGATCATGGAGGTTCTCGACGAGAATGTCCCGAACCGCTACCGAGGCGTAGTGCCGGTCCCGGAACCGGACAATCTCTCGACTCAGATGTATCTCGGCGTCATCGCTCCCGATCGGACGTTGGTTTCGCGCTCGTTGACCACTTCGGTTGCAATCGACGAGGACTGCGATGTCGAGGTCGATGACGGGGCCAACTTCGTGGTTGGCGAGACGAGCTATGCCCAGAAGAATCGCAAGATCGCTTGGTGGCAGTGTGAGGACGTCACGTCTCGCATCGACGTCAACGGAGAGGTTCGCGACGAGGGTTCCTGTGTCCCAGTGATCCTGTGGTGGCAGCGACCCGAGATTCTCGTTCCGACGGTACTCGGTTCCGTGGGCGGCGTGGTTCTCGTCGACGATCTCATCGACCCCAACCCGCCGTCGCCGGTCTCACCTTCGACCCCTTGACGCTTCGAGCGTCGTCGAATCTTCTCGGTCCTCGGTAGTTCGGCGATGGAGTTGAACGCACAGTCTGCGCTCGCCGCTGCGATCGCGGACAAGAGCTGTCGAGTCGGAATCGTGGGACTCGGCTACGTCGGTCTTCCGCTCGCCCTGGCTTTTTGTGAGAGTGGATTCTCGGTCCTCGGCTTCGATGTCGACGCGGCGAAGGTGGCGAAGCTAGGCGCCGGTGAGAACTACATTCGACACCTTGCCGAGGATCGACTACGTCAGGCCCGCGCTCGCGAGCAGTTGGAGGCGACGGCGGATTTTGGACGTCTGGGAGAGGTCGATGCCATCCTGATCTGCGTGCCGACACCGCTCGACCGCTACCGCCAGCCCGACCTGAGCTATGTCGACGCGACGGTCCGGGCCGTGGCTAAGACCCTGCGCCGAGGACAGCTCGTAATTCTCGAGTCGACCACCTATCCCGGTACGACGGATGAGTTGATGAAGGACATCCTCGACGAGAGTGGGCTCCGCTGTGGCGAGGAGTACTTCTTGGCGTACTCGCCGGAGCGAGAGGATCCGGGCAATCCGGACTTCGGGACGCGGGAGATCCCCAAGGTCGTGGGCGGCGTGGATCCGACTTCGGGTGAACTGGCCGAAAATCTGTACCGTCAAGTGATCGGGAAGACGGTAAGAGTCTCCTCGGCGAGGACGGCCGAGGCGACGAAGCTCCTCGAGAACATCTTTCGCGCCGTCAATATCGCCTTGGTCAACGAACTCAAGGTGGTCTACGAGCGCATGGGAATCGACGTTTGGGAAGTCCTCGATGCGGCCGCGACGAAGCCTTTCGGCTTCATGCGTTTTGAGCCGGGTCCAGGGTGGGGCGGACACTGTATCCCTCTGGATCCGTTCTACCTGACATGGAAGGCGAGAGAGTACGGGATCTCATCGCGTTTTGTGGAGTTAGCGGGAGAGGTCAACCTCGAGATGCAGCGCTATGTCGTCCAGCGCGTGGCCGAGGCCCTCAACGCAAGGGAGATGTCGGTTCGCGGTAGCAGGGTGCTGGTTTTGGGGCTCGCCTACAAGCCCGACATCGATGACCCGCGGGAAAGTCCATCCTTCGCCTTCATCGACGCGATGCTGAAGCTCGGGGCAGAGGTCTCGTACCACGACCCCCACGTGGTGGTAGCGCCCAGCATGCGTTCTTGGCCAGACCTGCCGCCCCTACGGTCCGTAGAGTTGACGGCTGAGATGCTGTCCGCCGTCGACGTCGCGGTACTCCTTACCGCCCATCGTGCGGTGGACTACGAGTTGGTTGCCCGCCATGCGTCCTTGATTGTCGACACCCGAGGCGTCCTACCCATTTCAACGCCGAACTTGGTTCGGGCCTAGCTGGGGTCCGAAGCTTCAACTCCG
>JAIOJS010000037.1 GCA_019911795.1 Thermoanaerobaculia bacterium
CGTTCGCCGCCTCGTTGCTGAGAGTCTCAGCCTCGGCCAGAACGAAGGCCTGGGCTTTGGCCTCGAAGGGTGTCTGGAGGCAAACCTGGAGGAGCTTCTTGGTTGCGTCGACCGACGTAGAGGTCTTGAGGTCGCGATAGAGCACGCGAAAATCGGGATGGAAGGCATCGCTGTCGGCGGCCACCTGGACCCGCCGACAATGCCGGCACTCGCCGCACGGGCGCAACAAGGGTTCGACCTCGCACAGAACAGCGCGCGCCAATTGCTCGGCCACCTCCAGACGCTGCGCCGACGATCCACCGTGCACGATCATCGATGGGTAGAGTCGACCTCGACGGGCAAGGTCGAGAGCCGCCTCGGGATTCACCGTACTGCCTCGACCAGGAGGTCTGCCAGATAGCCCTCGAGCTGGGCAGCCGTCGCCTCGCGACTACCCGACGAATCGAGGATGCGAAAGCGATGCGGCTCCTGCTCGGCGCGAGCCCGGAAGCCCTCGCGGACCCGTTGGTAGAACTCGAGTTCCTCCTCGTCGAGTCGGTCGATCGATTGCTCAGCCTGGCGCTTCGGTGAGCGCCCACGCAGCCGAGCATCACCCGCCGGCAGGTCGAACAGGAGAGTGACATCAGGTCTCCGACCGCTGGTGGCCAGAGCATCCGACATCGCAATATCTCGCTCCGGCACCCCTCGGCCCGCGCCTTGGTACGCCCAGGTGGAGTCGGAAAAGCGATCGCACAGCACCCAGGTACCACGCTCCAGCGCCGGCTCGATCACCTCGAGGAGATGCTGCCTCCGGCTGGCCGATACCAAGAGCAGCTCCACCAGTCCGTCCATCCGCCCCCAGCGTCGATCCAGGAAGATGCCACGGATCGCCTGACCCAACTCCGACCCGCCCGGTTCGTGGGTCTCGATGACCTCGATTCCACGGGCGCGCAACCACTCGGCCGCCCCCTTCAAGTGGGTCGACTTGCCGCTTCCGTCGAGGCCTTCAAAGGTGATGAAACGTCCATTCATGGCGTGGTGAACCTACCAGATGAGCGGCGGTGAAGATACCGACCTGAGAGACTTGACCTCGGGCTTCAAGGTCTGAGAGCAACTCCCTTGACCTGAGCCCAGACCCGCGAACCCGGCTCTAGCCTCAGGGCGAGAAGCGACCCGTACGAGATCCGCGCGAGGAGAACCTCCTCGCCCACCTGAAGCGTCACCAGGGGTTGACTCGATTCGGCACCTCGAATCTCGAGCACGGAAGCGGAGAAGATATTGAGGATGCTCGTCTCCTCGGCCCGCTGCCGAGTCAAGCTGATGTCTCGAGCCAGGAACCGAACTCTTAGGTGGCGTCCCACCTCGAGGTCGCGTTGGGGCAGCCGGATCTTCCCCCCAGAGAAGTTCAATTCGGTGAGACGCAAATCTTCGTCATGGCTGGCTACCTGCGCCGCGACCAGGACTCCGATCTCACCATCCCAGTCTCCCTCCGGATCGATCTGAGCTGCGATCTCCTGAGGCGCGCCCGGTGCCTCCGTCTTCCCTCCGGAGAGCCGTACCACCTGGTCCGCCAATCGGTCGACCTCTGCCCAAGAGTGGGTGACGTAGAGAGTGGGTAGCTCGAAGCGACGACCGAGCGCTTCGAGAGCGGAGAGGATCTCCTCCCGAGCTTCACGGTCGAGATTGGCAAGAGGCTCGTCGAGGAGCAGAAGCCTGGGTCTCGCCAGAAGCGCTCGCCCCAAAGCCACGCGCTGGCGCTGCCCGGCCGAGAGCTCTCCAGGCCGACGCTCGAGGAGTCGCTCCAGGCCAACCATCGCGATCACCTCACGCCGCTCGAGTCCGGTCCCGTTTGTGGCCCGACGATCAGCGTACTCCAGATTGCCGCCCACACTCAGGTGAGGAAACAGAGCACCTTCCTGAAAGACGAACCCCACCTCCCGTCGCTCCGGCGGTAACCAGGTCCTGGCCGCGGTATCCTGCCAAACGCGAGACCCTAGGGCGACGCGCCCGTCGATCCGCTCGAGTCCCGCGACGGCTCGCAGAAGACTCGTCTTACCGGCTCCGGAGGGACCGAAGATCGCAGTCACCCCGTGCTCCGGAAGAGTGAGGTCGCAGTCGAGGTCGAGACGGCCACGGCGCCCTGACAGTCGAATGGACAGACTCATAGGCGGGTCTCCTCGACTCCCGTTCGTCGATTGAGCCAGGAGACTCCGAGGAGAACGGCGAAGGAGAAGAGCAACAAGACCGCAGACAGCTGATGCGCCGCTGGATAGTTCAGGGACTCCACGTGGTCGTAGACTGCGATCGACACCACTCGGGTTCGCCCAGGGATGTTGCCGCCGATCATGAGTACCACACCGAACTCACCGACGGTGTGGGCAAAACCCAGAATCGACGCGGTGAGAAAGCCGCGCCGGCACATCGGCAAGACGATGGACACGAAGCGATCGAGTCGCCCCGCTCCGAGGGTTGCCGCCGCTTCCAGTGGAGCCCGTGGAAGAGCCTCGAAGGAGGTCTGGAGCGGCTGCACAACAAAGGGCAGCGAGTAGAGGACGGACCCGATGACTAGACCGACGAAGCTGAACGCTAGGGTGTCGCCGGTCACCTGAAGCCACCACTTCCCTGGCCATCCCCTCGCGCCCAAGGCGATCAGCAAGTAGAAGCCGAGCACGGTGGGAGGGAGGACCAAAGGCAGAGCCACGAGGGCCTCGACCGGGCCACGCCAGGGACGTCGGGTCCGCGAGAGCCACCAGGCCAAGGGGGTTCCTAGCGCCAGCAGTATCACCGTTGTCACGGTGGCAAGCCAAAGACTCAGGCTCAGAGGCCCCCAGTCAAAGCCCGTCACTCGACACCCGCGATTTTGGTCGGAGTCGCAAAGCCCCGACGGCGGAAGATCGCCTGTCCTTCAGCCGAGGTCGCGAAGGAAAGAAAGCTGGCCGCCGCAGGGTGGTCGCTCCCCACCACCCGCACCGCGCAGTGGTCCAGGTCCGGGTGGAGCTCCGAAGGCACGATCCAGAAGTCCGAGGCGTCTTTCAGACCCGACTCCACGAGCTGCGAGCGAGCCACGAAACCAGCCGGAGCTGCCCCGGTCGCCACCAGTAACAGGGTTTGGCCGACATCCTCTCCGTAGACCCGACGACGGTCGTCGATCGCCAGATCGAGCGCCTCGATAACCGCCACCGCGGCCGCTCCGTACGGCGCAACCCGAGGGTTGGCCAGCGCGACTCGGCGTAGCCCTCGGTCGCTCAGCACCTCCCGCAACTCCCGATCGAGCCAATCGCTGCGTCCCGGAAACCAGAACACCAACTCACCGACACCGTAAGTCACCAAGCTGTCCGCCAAGCCCTCCTCGACCAAGCGCTGAGGACGCGCGGCCTCAGCCGCAAAGAAGAGGTCAAAGGGAGCCCCGTGGACGATCTGAGCAAAGAACCTCCCCGTGGAACCGGACACCACGACAACCTCCTGTCCGGTCCTGTCCTCGAATCGTTCGGCGACCTCGCTCACCGCCGCCCGCGCACTCGCTGCCACCGCGACCCGCAGGGGCTCCGTAGTGTCCGCGCCTGCTCCAGTCCCCAACGCCGTCGTCAGCAGGCTAACCGCTAGCGATGCCGCCGCGCTTGGGAGCTTCATCAAACTAGCGTACCCGAATTGCCACCCCCAAGGACCCTGCTCAAAGCGATCAGGCAACTCACTGACGATTGCAGGTAGAATCCTTCGAACATGATCACCATCTACGTTCCGAAAGAGTCTCAACCGGGGGAAACCCGGGTCGCGGCCACCCCGGAGACGGTCAAGCGTCTCGTCGGCAAGGACCACCGAGTTCAGGTACGCCAAGGCGCGGGAGCCTCCGCCTACCTCGCCGACGACGCGTACCGAGAAGCCGGCGCCGAGATCGTTACCGAATCCTCGCGCGGATCTGCAGACGTCGTCATCTCGGTGGCCCCGCCCACTCCCGAGCAGATCGCGGCCATGCGACCGTCCTCACTGGCGGTGTCCTTCTTCGATCCTGCGCAAAATCTCGACACGGTGCGGTCCCTCCGCGATCACCAGGTCAACGCCATCGCGATGGAGCTGATCCCCCGAATCACTCGGGCCCAGTCGATGGATGCCCTCTCCTCTCAGGCCAGTCTAGGCGGCTACAAGGCGGTCTTGATGGCAGCGGCGAGCCTTCCCAGCTACTTCCCCTTGCTGATGACGGCGGCTGGGACCATCAAGCCGGCTCGTGTCGTCATCATGGGAGCCGGGGTCGCTGGTCTCCAGGCCATCGCCACCGCCAAGCGCCTCGGCGCGGTGGTGGAGGTTTCCGATATTCGGCCCGCCGTCCAGGAGCAGGTCGAATCGCTCGGAGGTCGCTTCATCGCGCTGCCGATGGAGGAGACGGGAGAGGGGCAGGGCGGCTACGCCAAGGAGATGGGCGAGGACTTCTTGAAGCGGCAGCGTGAGATCGTCGCCCAGCACATCGCCAATGCCG
>JAIOJS010000393.1 GCA_019911795.1 Thermoanaerobaculia bacterium
TGATGAACTCGTGCTCGCTGTGGCCGGTGTAGGGAGCTTCGGGCATCGCCGGACCGAAGTTGACGGCGCCGGGCAGGAGCTTGGCGTGGGTCGAGCCCCCGATCGCCACGGGTTGGGCATCGACATCCCCGGAATAGTAGCGGTAGACATCGAGAAGGATCGGGACGTGGGCGGCGCCGCGCTCGTCGGACGGATCGCCGACGTTGACCTTGAGGTCGGCGAAGCTATAGCCCTTGGGCTGCCCGGCTTGCCACTGAGCCAGAGTGGTGAGCGTCGTCGCCATGACCTCCTCGCGGCTGCGGCCGGAAGGGCGGCGGAAGCTGATACCGAGCTCCAGCTGCCAGTCCTTGGACCGTACCCGGGCCGCGGTGAGGGTCAATGGACCCATGAACTCATCGGAGTAGGCGAGGTCACCAAACCGTTCGGCGTAGTTGCCCAGACCCACCAGGTCGTTGAGGACCCGTACCACCCCCGCCGCCGCGCTGGGAGGCCAGTCGACCGCCCCGAGGACCGAGGCTAGGCGGGTCAGAGCGTTGACGCCCCCTTCAGGGACGCTGGAGTGGGCTCCGATGCCAGTTGACAGCAGGGTCAGCCCGTCACCGTCGCGGATTAGTTCGATTCTCGAAGCCCCCAGCTTGGCCGCGGCCAGATCGAGGATCTCGACGACCTCGTCGGTGACTCGCTCGACCCGGGCGGTAGCCCGACTCGGGACGATGGAGAGCCCCTGTCCCGCTTCGAGGCCCGATAGCCACGGACCTTCGACCTCTTCGCCGTCTCGCCACAGTGGGAAGAAGAGATCGACGCCGCCCCACGCCTTCTCGGACACGGTGACGGGGTAGTTGGAGTCAAAGACGATGTTGAGCGGTGGGGGAGGGTTGGCGACGAGGTAGTCGCGGAAGGGGTTCCAGTCGACTTCCTCCGACAGCGACACGATCAATTCGATGCGTCGTCGCATCGGCGCTCTCGAGTTGGCGACGGAGTCGGCAACCGCCTTCATAGCGTACAGAGCGACGGCAATGGCTCCCTTGTCATCCTCGGTCCCCCGGCCGATGAGGAGTCCCGGTTCGCTCTCGGAGTCCAGTTCGAAGGGATCCTTCTTCCACTGAGAGGGATCTGCCGGTTGGACGTCACCGTGAGTGACGAGGCCGAGGCGGTCCTTGGACTCGCCCAGGCCGAGGACCACCACCAGGCCGTGGTCGGCGAAGTCGAATCCGAGTTCCTCGGCCCGTTCGCCGAGGTAGCGCCGCATGGCAACGAAGGTCGGCAACTCGGGATCGGCGGGCTTCTCCCTCTTCACGGTTCGGATTGCCACCAATTCGCGCAAAGTGTCGACGGTGGCAGTCTCGTACGCAGTGATCGAGTGCTCCGCGGCCTGACGAGCGCGAACACTCGGGACCTCCTGGGCCGAAAGGGAGGAGACGCTCCACCCGATGGTGAATAGAAAGAACAGCAGCGGCGCGATGGAGCGCCGACATACGATGGGGGGGTGGATGGGAGAGAGCGTAGAATCCATGGGTCGATTGTAGCGACATCCACCGAGGGTGGATCCTGTTGCTAGGCCAGTTCCGGCAAACACTTGTTCCGAACGAGTCGTAGGGGTGCTTGTGGTGACGATGAGATCGAGAGGAAGCAGCTGATCTTGCGCGGGAGGATCTTCTTCCTGGTCGCAGTCGTCGCAGCCTGGTGGACGGTAGCGCCGGCCCTGATAGCGGCTACGGTTTCGGAGGCGACGTCGACGGCGTCCGCCGAAACTTCTCCGACAGCGGGGTCCGTCAAGGCTCTATCTATCCTTTTTATCGGCAACAGTCTGACCACCACGCACGACGTGCCGGCTCGGGTCGACGAACTCTTTGTCCTGGCTGGCTTCAAGCCCGAAGTCGTCGTGTTGGCGGGTCCCAACCTCGGCTTGGAGGACCACTGGAAGTCGCGCCGAGTGCAGAAGACCCTGAGACGAGCAGAGGGCTGGGACTTCGTCGTGTTGCAGCAGGGGCCGTCGGCGACGGAGGGCCGGCCGTCATTACTGGAGTACTCGCTCCGATTTGCCGACCTGATTCGTGAGGCGGGCGGGCATTCGGCCCTGTACATGGTGTGGCCCGCCACCCAGCGGTCGTTCGATTTTCCCGGGGTGAAGGCGTCCTATGCCGATGCGGCGGCGCAGTCGGACTCTTTGCTGCTGCCGGTCGGGGACGCCTGGCGAGTGGCTTGGCACCTCGATGGCGATCTGAGGTTGTATGGAGCCGACGGCTTTCATCCTTCACCAGCGGGTAGCTATCTCGCAGCGTTGGTCATTTTTGAGGGTTTGAGTGGTGAGGAGGCCCCGGTGGATGCGAAGTGGCGCCGGCGGCTGGGGGAGCCAGAATTCGACGTGCTGGCGGCGGCGGCCCTTGCCGTTCGCCGGAGAGGGATCGACACGCCCTCCGACGGCGAGCCCCTTGCGGAGCCACCGGGTGACTGACATCCTTGCCCGCCCGACGAGAGCGAATCGGACGCGGATGGCGTCGCATCCATGGCGTCAACTACCAGTATTCAGGAGAGCGATATGACAGAGGCGATGAAAGAGGCACCGAGATTCAGCCGGGAGTTTCTAAAGTCCCTGCCCAAGACCGATCTTCACGTGCATCTCGATGGTTCCCTGCGGCTCGAGACTCTGATCGAACTGGCGGCGTCAAAGGGCGTGGAGCTGCCTTCCGAGACCCCTGAGGGACTCCTCGAGCTGGTGTTCAAGGAGAGGTATCGAGACCTGCCCGACTACCTGCACGGGTTTCGCTACACCTGCGCTGTTCTCGACGATGCGGAGGCGCTCGAACGGGTGGCGTTCGAACTGGCCCAGGACAACATCGAGGAGGGGGTCCGGTACATCGAAGTTCGTTTTGCGCCGCAGCTCCACGTTCGACCCGGCCTCGACGTGGGCCAGGTGCTCGCCGCCGTCGATCGGGGCCTAGCGCGAGCCGCTACCGGGCACGAAGAGACCCGCACCGTCGAGGATCCGCCCTTTCACTACGGCATCATCGCCTGTGCCATGCGGATGTTCACCGAGGGGTTCAGTCCGTACCACGCCCAACTCCTCGAGTCCCTCCCGCATTGGCCGTCGCACGATGTCTTCGGGATCGCGTCGACGTCACTCGCTCGGGCGGTGGTCGAAGCACGGGATCGACTAGGGATCCCCGTCGTTGGGTTCGATCTCGCTGGCGCCGAGTCGGGCTATCCCGCCTCTGACCACATCGAAGCGTTCGCCTTCGCCCACAAGCACTTCCTGAAGAAGACGGTTCACGCCGGCGAGGCCTACGGTCCGGAGAGCATCTTTCAGGCCATCACGGATCTCGGGGCCGACCGTATCGGACACGGGACTCGGCTCTACTCGGCGACGGAGGTCGACCGTGAGGATCCCGAGCGCTACATTCAGCAGCTCTCCGACTCGATCGCACACCGCCGAACTACCATCGAGGTTTGCATCACCTCGAATCTACAAACCATGCCCTGGCTCGAGAAGGTGGAGGACCACCCAGTGGGACGGATGGTTCGCGAGCGCATGTCGGTGACTCTGTGTACCGACAATCGACTGGTCTCGCGGACGACCGTGACCGATGAACTCGACATCGCCTGCCGTGCCTTCGGCTTCGATCCGCGGGAGCTCCGCAACGTCATCGCAGTGGGGTTCAAACGTAGCTTCTTTCCGGGCTCCTACCGCGAGAAGCGAGCCTATGTTCGCCAGGTGATGGATCAGTTCGATCGCCTGATGGCGGAGGCCGGAGTGGTTCGAGACTACAACCAGTAGTCGACGGCGTGGTTGCTCAGGTTCCCGCAGGGGACCGCGGTGCGTGCGTCATCGCCGTCCCACCGACGGCGCCCAACGAAAACGACCGAGGCCTTGCTCGGACCTCGGTCGTCGTAAGTCCCCGGGCCGAGCGGCCCGAAGAACAAAGATCAAAGGAACGCTAGAAAGCGCTAGTGTCGCCTTCGCTGCCGAACTCTCCGAGGGCGTTCTGATAGACCCTGGTCTGTCCCGTGTCGGTGTCGGTGACCGTCATATTGAACTCGACGTTGGTCAAGGCACCAAAGAAGAACCAGAAGTTGCCGTTGTAGCCGCGCCCGTCGATCATCTTCACCGTGAGCTCGAGGTTCTCCGGATCGAAGAAGTAGAAGGATCCCGACTCGGCGGTCCGAGCGCTCGAGACGCTGGCGTTCCCCGTGTGGCCCTCGAAGTCGCGCCAGTCGGCAGCCACTTCGAAGCGGTCCTTGAGACAGAGGGTGGTACTGGACTCGTCGCAAGAGGCGCGGGGGCGTACCCGGGCGTCGAGATCGCGGTTGAGATAGTTGGGGTCGATTCGACAGGGACCTGGGGCCAGACCACCACTGTCGATCCCTTGACAGGTCCCCTGGAGCGTCGCCGCGTCAGGCTGCGGTAGTCCCGCAACCCAGCCGCGCAGGCTCTCCCAGGCCGCCGCGGTTTCGGCGGCGGTAAATCCGCAGTGGGTGGGTTCAGCTTCGTTGACGATACCGACCGTGAGGTTGTGGGCCGGCACGATCTGAGCGTACTCATCCATGTTCTCGACGAAGACGAGTCCGTCGCCCGAGGTGTGGATGCTGACGATCTTGGTGTTGCCGACCTGCCCGGTGGGGGTGTAGTTGTCGAGGAGGTACTGAGCCGCGTCCTGGTCTGCCTCGACACGAACGATCGATGCGTTGATGGCGGCATCACCGTAGTCGACGTGACTGTTGCCGAGGGCGTGGGTACCACCGAGCTTGGCGGGGTCGTAGCTCAGATCGGCAAGACCGAAGGTAACGTAGCCCATGTCGGTGAGGAGAAACTCCTCGGGAATGTCACCGAGGGTGAGGAGGGTGCTCAAGCGGTCGGCCTGCTCAGGGGTCCGGCCGGCCGGAGGAGCGAGGATCCCGGTACAGATGTGAACGGCGGTAGCCATAGCCGTGCTGTCGAAGTTGGGGTCTGGGGGGAATCCGAGCCCCATCGCGCCGCCCGGGATCGCCGCGCCGAGCACTTCGCCACAGACGGCATCGTAGAGAAGGCGCAGGTCCAGTCCCGCGTTCCACATGCGGGACCCGGAGGCGGGGGCGCAGATCGGCATGGCGCCCACGACGTTTCCGAGGCTGGCCGTCTCGATAGCCCGAACGGTGACCAGGCCGCCGAGAGAGGCACCGGTGACCCAGGTATGGAGCGGAGCGCCGAAGTGGTCGACGAAGTCCTCGTACATCTGATCGAGATCGTCGATTACCTGGAACAGGGCCCAACCGCTCTGGCTGTAGCTCGAGGCGGCGACTGCATAGCCCTCTGAAATCTGTAGTGCGGCCAACGGACCCAGGTCGTCGACCGGGCCGACCGGGTTGAGACTAAATCCGTGATTCCAGATGACGAGTCCGTCCTGGGGCTGCCAGCCGTCCGGAACCATGAATGTGTGGTAGGCGCCGGAATCAGTTTGGCCCTCGACGACGGTTTGGGCTTGCACCGCTGATCCAGCAAGAACGGCGGTGAGCGTCAGGATGGTGGAAATCACCAAAGGGTTGAGTCTGCGGTGCATCGGAGCTCCTTCATGTCAGTGGCTGATGGGACCGGGTGGCGGGGCCACCGGGTGATTGCAGTCGGAGTCTTGAGTATACGCCGCGGCTCGCGCTTTGCCCGCGAAGTTCGTGACACTGGGACCTTAGGCGCGGTAGCATCGGGTCCACAACAACTCTGGTCCATCTGGCTTTCATCAAGAGAGGAGACTCGATGATTTCACCACGTTTCGAGGGAGGATTAGGTTCCACTGAAAGGACCCGTCCTCATGGAGGTTTGGTAGGCGTACTTCGCTGGCTCGTCATCCCCTTGCTATTCGCAGGATGCGTTTCTAAGAGTGACCACCAGACGGTGCTGACCCAACTCGAGGAGTGCAGGGTCGACAAGGGATCAGCCCAGGCCGCGGCGGCTTCTTGTGAAGAGCGCTTCGATCGTGAGATCGCACGCTTCGATTCGATGGACAGCACCCTGTCGGATGTCCTACCCGCTACTCTTAAGGAGTTCGAGGGAGAGCGTGAGCGCATTCTCGAGCTGGTTCCCGTGCAGGTCCAGGAGGAGGTCGCCAGCTACATGGAGAACTTCTCGCAGGCGGTCGGCCGCGGATTCCAGAACATAGAGCGGGACAACGAGCGGATGATGACGGAGCTGACCGTGGCGCGCTCCCAGCTCGAATCGCTGGGGGTCTCCTCCGAGGATCTCGGGCGCAGGGTACAGTCGATCAATGCCGGGTTGAGCCAACAGAACGCACTGCGGGCGGATGCGGCCGGGATCTCCGACGCCCTGAGAGAGTTCGACGAGACGATGGTGCTGTGTAAAGACTGCGAGGGGAGGCTACGCCTCAACCGCAAGGAGCGGGAGGCCATTGCGCTCTTCCATGCAGACATCATCGCTCGCTTGAATCGCTTGGCCACGGGGGAGGTCGCTCCCGCTGCCGACGAGACGGTTACGCCTACTGACGTCCACGACGGAAGCACTGACGCTGCTACCGACGAGGATACGTGACGGAGGGTTCGGATCGCAGTGAGCCTTCCTGGCGGGTTGCCGTGGTGGGAAGCGGCCCGTCGGGGATGTACGCGGCGGCGTCCCTCCTCGCGGCGGATCCGTCCGTCGAGGTCGACGTCTTCGATCGTCTGCCCGCTCCCTACGGCCTGGTCCGTTACGGGGTGGCGCCCGATCACCAGAAGATCAAGAACGTTAGCCGAGTCTTTGATCGAACTCTCCTCGATGAGCGAGTCCGCTTGCTGGGCAATGTCGAGGTGGGGCGTGACATCACTCACCAGGAGCTGAAGAGTGCCTACCATCAGATCGTCTACGCGGTCGGGGCGCAGGGTGACCGGCGCCTCGGTATACCAGGAGAGGATCTCGACGGGAGTTGGTCATCGACCGAGTTCGTCAATTGGTACAACGGACATCCCGATCGGGCGGAGGACGAGTATTCGTTCGACGGTTGCTCGGAGGTGGCGGTGATTGGTATCGGCAATGTCGCGATGGATGTCGCGAGGATCCTGGTATCGTCTCCGCACCTCCTCGCCAAGACCGACATCTCGGACAGTGCACTCGAAACACTGCGCCGGAGTCCAGTAAGAACCGTCCACCTGCTGGCTCGACGCGGTCCGGTGCAGGCCAAGTGCTCGCCCCCGGAACTGAAGGAACTCGGCGAACTGGAAGGGGCTGCGGTGCGCGTCGACGCTCGGGACCTGGATCTCGATCCAGCGTCCGCGAAGGCCTTGCCGGACGACAAAGCGTCAGTCAAGAATCTCGATATCCTGCGAGGATTCGCCGACCAGGGACCCGTCGATGCCCAGGACCGCCAAGTCCACCTGCATTTTTGCACCTCCCCGACCGCTTTGGTCGGTGAGGAGGGTGTGGTCGTCGGCCTCCGTTTCGCTCGCAATGAACTGGTACCGGGGGAGGGAGGG
>JAIOJS010000394.1 GCA_019911795.1 Thermoanaerobaculia bacterium
CCCCGCACGCTGTTCGACAAGATCTGGGATCAACACGTCGCGGTGCCAGCTGAAAGCAGCGCCCCCGCGGTGCTCGGCATCGATCTCCACTTCATCCACGAGGTGACCTCGCCACAGGCCTTCGCCGACCTCGACGCCCGCGGACTCCGCGTGCGCTGCCCCGGACAGACGGTGGCAACGATGGACCACTCGACTCCGACCCTGAAGATGAGTCGAAAGGCTCTGGCGATCCTCGACCCGCGCGGCGCCGAACAGCTGGAACGACTCGAATCCAACTGCGCCCGGCACGGTGTTCCCCTCTTCGCTCTGGACAACGAGCATCAGGGGATCGTCCACGTCATCGGACCCGAACTGGGCCTCACTCAACCGGGGATGACCATCGTCTGTGGCGACTCCCACACCAGCACCCACGGCGCCTTCGGCGCTCTCGCGTTCGGTATCGGCACCAGCGAGGTGGGACACGTTCTCGCCACCCAGTGTCTGCTGCAGCGGCGACCGAAGACCTTTGAGATCCGGGTCGACGGAACCCTCAATCCGGGCGTGACGGCGAAGGATCTCGTCCTCTATCTCATTTCCAAGCTCGGCATCGACGCCGGAACCGGTCACGTCCTCGAGTACCGAGGTGAGGCGATTCGCGCGCTCTCGATGGAGGGTCGCATGACAGTCTGCAACATGTCGATCGAAGCGGGAGCCCGGGCCGGAATGGTAGCCCCCGATGAGACGACCTTCTCCTACCTACGGGGACGACCCTTCGCGCCGCAAGGGGAAGCCTGGGACCAAGCCCTCGAACGCTGGCATGCGCTCCCCAGCGATAGCGGGGCCGAGTTCGATCGACGGATCGCCTTCGACGCGTCCGAGATCGAACCGATGCTCACCTATGGGACCAACCCGGCAATGGCGATGGCAGTGGGCGGACGGGTACCGGACCACGCGGTCGGATCGGACGGCGACAGCTTCGCCGGAGCCCTCGACTACATGGGTTTGGTCGCCGGCGAAGCGCTGGCCGGTCGGCGTGTCGACGTCGTGTTCATCGGCAGCTGCACCAACGCCCGGCTGTCGGACCTGGAGGCGGCCGCCGACATCTTCCGCGGACGTCGGGTGGCTCCCCACGTGAGGGCCCTGGTGGTTCCGGGTTCTCAGGAGGTCAAAAGGCAAGCCGAGGCGGCCGGACTGCACCAGGTCTTTGTCGATGCCGGAGCCGAATGGCGGGAAGCCGGCTGTTCGATGTGTCTGGCGATGAACGGCGATCAGCTCGAGCCCGGGCAGTACGCGGTGAGTACTTCGAATCGAAACTTCGAAGGGCGCCAGGGACCGGGAGGGCGCACACTCCTCGCGAGTCCCCTGACGGCAGCGGCCGCCGCAGTGGCGGGCGAGATTGTCGACGTTCGCGAGATGATGAAGGAATCGGCGAGTTCGAGGCAGGCGGTGTCGGCATGAGCGAGAAGTTCGCTTCCCTACGGAGCCGGGTCGTTCCTCTGCCCGTCGACAACATCGATACCGACCAGATCATCCCGGCGCGATACCTCAAAGGTGTCGACCGCCAAGGACTCGGAGCGGGCCTTTTCGCCAACTGGCGTACGGAGCCCGACTTCGTACTCAACCAAGCTGCGTACGAGGGTGCCAAGATCCTGCTCGCGGGCGAGAATTTCGGTTGCGGAAGCTCCCGGGAGCACGCGCCCTGGGCCCTCCATGAATACGGCTTCCGAGCCGTGATCAGCTCGCGCTTCGCCGATATCTTCAACAACAATTCCCTGAAGAATGGGCTGCTACCCGTAGCGCTGCCGGTCGAGGTCACCCAACAGTTTCAGTCGCAGGCTGCGAGTCCGGAGGGTCTCGAGCTCGAGATCGACCTGGAGTCGCTGACCGTGACGGGCCCCGATGGCGACGCCTGGACCTTTTCCGTCGATCCCTTCGCCCGTCACTGCCTGCTGGAGGGCGTCGACCAGCTCGGCTATCTGCTGAAGCAGCTACCGGCGATCGAAGCCTGGGAGCAGAACCAACCGCACCCGATCGATACCCGACTTGCCATGGACCCGAGGGAGATCTCCTGATGAAAGCTACTCTCGCTTTGCTTCCCGGTGACGGCATCGGACCCGAGGTCGTCGCCGCGGCCCGCACCGTCCTCGTCGCCGTGGCTACCGAGGGGGGACACGAGTTCACCTTCGAGGAACACGACGTCGGCGGCATCGCCATCGATCGACAGGGAACCTCACTTCCCGAAGCGACGCTGAAAGCCTGCGCCGACAGTGATGCGATCCTCCTCGGGGCGGTTGGAGGCCCTCGCTGGGGACCCGGATCCGGCGGTCCAAGGCCCGAGGAAGGACTCTTGGCGCTGCGTGAAGGACTCGGTCTGTTCGCCAACCTGCGTCCTATTCCGGTGTTCGCGGCGTTGCTCGAACATGCCCCGATCAAAGCCTCTATCCTCGCGGGAACGGACCTGCTCTTCGTCCGCGAACTCACCGGCGGACTGTACTTCGGACCCCGTCGCGAGGCGGACGAGACCAGTCGAGACGAGGAGATTCGGAACGAGGCCTTCGACACCATGGTCTACCGCCGCCACGAGATAGAGCGCGTGGCGCACGTCGCCTTCCGCGCCGCCCGCGGACGTCGGAAGCGGGTCACGTCGGTCGATAAAGCCAATGTTCTGGCTTCGATGCGACTCTGGCGGCGCGTTGTCGCTGAGGTCGCGACGCAATACCCCGACATCACTCTCGACCACCAGCTGGTGGACAGCGCCGCCATGCGCCTGCTCACGGCTCCGACCGAGTTCGACGTGCTCCTGACACCGAACATGTTCGGTGACATCCTGAGCGACGAGGCCTCGGTCCTGGCCGGATCCCTGGGCCTCCTGCCCTCAGCCTCACTGGGTGCGAGCAAGCAGGGACTCTACGAACCGGTTCATGGCTCCGCTCCAGACATCGCCGATCGTGGCATCGCCAACCCTCTCGGCGCCATCCTCTCCGCGGCGATGATGCTGCGGCACTCCCTGGGGCTGGAGGCGGAGGCGGTACAGATCGAGGAAGCTGTCCGAACCGCGCTCGACGAGGGTGTCCGAAGTGCCGACCTTGCGGAAGCAGGATCTGACTCGGCCTCCTCGACCACGGAGGTCACCACCGCGGTCGTGGGTCGGCTGTGGAGAGATGCCGCCCCGCCACCGAAACGCGAATCCAAGAAGCGCAGCCCCCTGGCCAAGCCGGAAGAGGGGCGACGCTGCCGCAAGACCGGGATGATCTAGAACAGACACGATCCTGCGCTGCCTCCACAGCTTCTACACCACCGACATCTCGAACTGGGGAACCTTCATCAGCCAGCCGTGACGGTCGGCGATCCGACCG
>JAIOJS010000395.1 GCA_019911795.1 Thermoanaerobaculia bacterium
TCACCAGCGCGGTCCTGATCATCGACGGCCAGCCGGTGACGGCCGAAGTGACGGGAGGCCAACGGCGGACCCAGCTTCGCTACGCCTCACCAAAACCGCTGCGCGGAGTCGTCTCGGTCGGAGTCCAGATCCAGGACCTCGCAACCAACGCCATCGACCGCGAGGTGGCCCGCTTCATCATCGCCGGCACCACCTTCATCGAGGGCGACATCGACCAGGACGGTCGCGTCGACGGCGTCGATCTCGTGCTCCTTGCGCGAGCGTTCGGGACCACCGTTGGAGAGACCCGCTACGACTCGGACGCCGACCTCAACGACGACGGCGTCATCGACGGCAAGGACCTCGCGGTCCTGGCCACGACCTTCGGCGAGTCGCTCTAGTGAGCAACGGCGGCGACGGCAACAGCGGCGGCAGCGACTGCGGCTCGTCGGCCCCGAAGCTCGGGCAGCTCGCGACCGGGTCTCGATGAGGGTCGGAGTTCTCGCCCACAGCTTCCCCCGCTTCCAAGGCGACACTCACGGCCCCTTCGTCAAGCATCTTTCGGAGGCGGTCGCTCGCCGCGGGCACTCGGTGGATGCTCTGATCCCCTGGGACCCCGAGATTCGTCCTGACCCCGACACTGCGATCGAGATCTCGACTTTTCGCTATATCTGGCCGCCCTCATTCCATCAGTTGGGTTACTCGCGGACCCTGCGTAGGGACATCAGGTTGGCCGCCGGTGCCTATCTGCAATCACCGTTCTACTTCGCTTTTGGCGAGCGTGCCCTCGAACGACTGAGTCGTCGTGCAAGGCTCCAGTTGGTGCACGCCCACTGGCTCCTCCCCAACGGTTTCATCGCTGCGCGGGCGAGCGCGGCCACCGGTGTTCCGTTCGCCGTGACCCTCCACGGTTCCGATATCTTCATGGCCGAACGCAACCCGCTCTTTCGGCGCATGGCGAAGTTCACCCTGGCCCAGGCGGCCCACGTGACCTCTTGCAGCCCTGATCTGAAGGATCGCCTCATCACGCTTGGAGGCGTCGAGCACCGCGACAAGGTTCACCTGGTGGCAAACGGTACTGAAGTGGTCGACGAAGGACCACCTGCCCTGGAGTTGCGGGCGAAGCTGGGTCTTCCCATCGAGGGTCCACTGCTCGTCGCGGTGGGAAGATTGGTGGACAAGAAGGGATTCCGCTTCCTTCTCGACGCGCTCCCGGCATTGCTTGCGCGACAGCCCGACGTGCATCTCGCCCTCGGCGGCGGTGGTCCACTGCTCGAGCCGTTGGAGCGGCAAGCCTCCGATCTGGGGGTCAGCGAACACATCACCTTCCTGGGCCCCCTGTCTCACCCCGATGTGTTGAACTTGATCGCGGCCGGCGACGTGTTCGTCATGCCCTCGGTGCGCGACCCGCGCGGCAACATCGACGGCCTGCCGATCGTAGTCCTCGAAGCCATGGCGGCGGGGAGGGCGGTGGTCGCGACCGAGATCGCCGGGCTTCCGCTGGCCGTTGAGCCGGGCGTGACCGGGGTCCTCGTTCCGGAGAAGGATCCCGACGCTTTGAGCGTCGCTATCGCCGATCTCCTCGGCACCCCGGGGCGATCCGCCGAGTTCGGAGTCCGAGGGCGCGAGCGGGTCAGGACCGATCTCAACTGGGACGCCATCGCCGCCATCCACGAGGGTCTCTACCTAAAGGCGATTGGCTCATGAAGAACGAACGCCTCCGTGGTCTTCCTGCGGCGATCCGGCGTGGCCTCACCGTCGGTTGGATCGGTGGGTTCCTGGTAGGCCTCTACACCGCCAGCCAAGTCCTCGGCTTCAGCTTCTGGCTGGCCCTGCTTAACCTTCTCGAAGCTGTCGCTACCGGCCTAGGGATTGGCCTAGCTATCGCGGTGGTTGGCTGGGGACTGGGGCAGATCCCGGCCCTCGGTCAACACCGGTGGGGCGGTCTAGTCGCCCTGCTCGTTGCCACCGCTCCCTGGCTAGCGTTGGCGGGCTATGTGCTCAATCGGTGGCTCGGTATCCGACCCTCACAGCTTCTCAGCCAGAAAGCGCTGACTCCGAACATCATCCTCATCCTGGTAGCAACCTTCGCCGCGGTTTGGATTTCACGAGGCCTCGGGAAGCCGCAAGTACGATGGTCGTGGCGTCTCCTCGGCGCCTCCCTGAGTCTTGTGCTCGTCCTTCTGGGGCTGCGTTTCACGGTCTTTGGGCCGGGCCAGGAGAAGGCTCGCGACGATGTTTTGATCCTTCTCGTCGACGCCCTGCGGGCCGATCGACTTGGGGCCTACGGGTACTCGCGGGAAACGAGTCCGGCCATCGATCGGTTGGCCGCTGATGGGGTGCGCTTCGAGTCGGCCATCGCGGCGAGCACCTTCACCAAATCGAGCGTGGCCTCGCTCTTCACCGGTCAGTATCCCTACGAGCACGGCGTCTACTGGGGAGTTTGGAACGACCCTTCCGGGGGTGCACACTCCGACGTCTTGCCCGATAGTGCGGTGACTCTCGCCGAGGCCTTCCGCCATCGCGGCTACCTCACCGAAGCTTGGGTTCAGAACAGTCACCTTCTTGCTGCCTTCGGCTTCGACCAGGGCTTCGTGCGCTACCGGGACCAGCAGGGGCACGCTCAGAGGATCAATCGGCTCTTTCGACGGTTTCTCGACCGCGGGGGTAACCGATACCCCTACCTCGCCTATCTGCACTACATCGACCTCCACGCCCCCTACCGGCCGCCGGCCGCGTACCGGAGGCTGTTCGGCGCCTCGGGTCAAGGCTACCGGGGCATCGACACCGAGAAGTGGGGGCAGTATCTTGCCGATGTGCGGTCCGGAACGGTGAAGGTGGAGGCGGAACGGCTGGAGGAGTTCGGCAACCTCTACGATGCCCAGATCCGCGCGGTGGACGACGAGATCGGCGCCCTTCTCGAGGACCTTCGAAAGCGCGGTCGCTACGACGATACCCTCATCGTACTCACCGCAGACCATGGTGATGCTTTCGGCGAGCACGGCGTGATCTCACACAGTACCGGTCCCTACGACGAGCTCGTTCGCGTTCCGTGGATCGTCAAGCTGCCGGGCAACCGGATGGCGGGCCACGTAGTATCTGACCAGGTGAGCCTGGTGGATGTATTTCCGACTCTGTTGGACGCGGTCGGAATCAACGACGTGACGGCAGTGTCCGGATGCAGCCGCTTTCCGGAGCTCCGCGGCGCCTCACGACCGGCTGGGGAGTGTGACGTGGCGATCTCCGAGATTGCCGAGGTGGAGGGCGCGGAGGCGACCCTCGGCCTCCGTACCGAAAGGTGGAAGTACCTCAGGTTTGATGGTGGACGGGAGGAGCTCTACGACCTCCAGTCGGATCCGGGCGAGCAGCGGAACTTGCTGCTCGAGATTCCGGATGTTCTCGAGCTATCCGACTTCCAAGTCGTCGTTGACTTTCGGCGCAGGGCCGAGGAGATCCTCGCCGCCCGGAACACGTCGCGAGGACGGGTTGAAGTCGACGCCTTGACCCTCGAGGAGCTACGCAGTCTCGGCTATGTGAAGTAGATCCACGACTGGATCGCTCGAGCATGGCGTCGCCCAGGAACGACGTCGGCAAGGAATGAAGAAGGGTGGAGGACCGTAGGTTAGGAGCCCGGCCCCACGAGGCTGTGACCGGACAGCCACTCAGGAAGGACCCAATCTCGATGCAACCCACTCTCAGCCTCCGCGGCCTCCGTAAGACCTTCGGCAAGCTCGTCGCGGTGGATGATGTCTCTCTCGACGTCAACCCGGGCGCCGTTTTTGGCCTGCTCGGCCCCAACGGCGCCGGCAAGACCACTACGATTCGGATGCTGATGGACATCCTCGGTCCCGACGAGGGCGAGGTGCACCTCTTCGGTCACCTTCGCACCCGGGACGATCTCGAAAGGGTGGGGTACCTCCCCGAGGAGCGTGGTCTGTACCGAAAGATGTCGGTGACCGATCAGCTGGTTTTTCTCGCCGAGCTCCACGGCCTGGGGAAGCGCGAATCGCTGCCTCGCATCGAGACCTGGCTCGACAAGGTCGGCCTCGCCGACCGGGCGAAGGTCAAGCTCGAAGAGCTGTCCAAGGGGATGCAGCAGAAGATCCAACTCGTCGGGACCCTCCTTCACGAACCCGATCTAGTGATCCTCGACGAGCCCTTCAGTGGCCTCGATCCAATCAACCAGGTGCTCTTCAAGGAGGTCCTCGATGAGTACCGGGCCGAGGGGCGAACGATCCTATTCTCGACCCACGTCATGGAACAGGCCGAGAAGCTCTGCGACCACATCGCTCTCATCGCCAACGGACGCGTCGCGCTCGCGGGGCGGCTCTCCGAGCTCAAGCGAGACTTCGGTGGCAACTCCTACCGGGTACGGGCTCGCGGCGGCCTGAGCGGAATCGGCGAGATTCCAGGGGTCGTCGAGGCGACGGTTCGCGACGACACCGCGAGAATTCTTCTCGCCCCGGAAGCAACGGGAGACGAGATTCTAAAGCGTCTGGTCGATCACTATGCGGTCACGGAGTTCAGTTCCGAGGAGCCCTCGTTGGAGGAGATCTTCGTCAAGGCGGTGCACGATGCCCAATAAGATCCTAACGATCACCAAGCGGGAGTACTTCTCGCGCATCAAGACCAAGGGGTTTTGGATCAGTACCATCCTGATGCCCGTGCTCATGGTCGCCTGGATGGTGCTCCCCTCGTTGATCCTGTCGAAGAGCAAGGGTGGACTGCACCTCGCGGTCGTCGACGAGACCGGCCGTCTCGGCGAGGGCCTCGTGGCCGCAGTCGACGACCTGGTGAACCACCCCGAGCTACAGGTCGTCATCGACCTCGAGATGGTGTCGCCTACCCCCGACTTGCCGGCGCTGTACGAGAGCCTCGACCAGCGCATTCGCGACGAGGAGATCGACGCCTGGTTGGCGCTCACCGAGGAGGGCGTGGAGAAGAATGTGCTGGAGTACCACGGCCGCAGTGTTTCCAACATCTTGACCCTCGAGTCGCTGGAACGGATGGTGAGTCGCCTCGTCCGCCAGGATCGCCTCGTCGCCGCGGGCTACGACCCAGAGGTGGTGGCCGATCTCACCCAAGGCGTGGACTTCGAGACCATCCGCGTCTCCGATAAGGGGAACGAAGCGGACGCCGGCTGGGGCAACCTGGCCCTCGCGATCGGTCTCTTCACACTCCTCTACATGGCAATCATCATCTACGGCAACATGGTCATGCACGGGGTGCTGGAGGAGAAGAGCAACCGAGTGGTCGAGGTGATGGTCTCTTCGGTCACGCCCTTCCAGTTGATGGCGGGGAAGCTCCTCGGCATCGGGGCGGCCAGCCTGACCCAACTGAGCATCTGGATCGGTTCGGCCGCGCTGATTACCGCACCGGGGCTGGTGGCAGCGCTGAGCTTGGTTCCGGCGGATGTCGCTCTTCCTCAGCTCAGCTTGGTAGTGGTTGGACACTTCTTCCTGCTGTTCCTTCTCGGCTACACCCTCTACTCGAGTTTCTACGCGCTGATTGGCGCCGCCTTCAACAATCCGCAGGAAGCTCAACAGCTCGCGAGCTTCGGGATGGTCCTGCTAATCGCCCCCTGGCTCGTCTTTATGCCGATCCTGAACGATCCGGACTCCACGCTGGCCGTCACGATGTCGCTGATCCCCTTCTTTACGCCCCTCATCATGATGCTTCGCATCGCCGTGAAGATGCCACCCGCTTGGCAGATCGCACTGGGCTACGTGCTGACTCTCGGCCTCGACATCCTCATGGTCTGGGTTTGCGCCCGCGTCTACCGGGTGGGCATCCTGATGTACGGCAAGCGACCGACCCTGCGCGAGATCCTTCGCTGGGCCCGATACAGCTAGAAAGTCAATGTCGGCATGGCCTAGGAAAGGCCATGGTCTGGGGCGCCGGAGCGGAGGGCGCCGATCGCCATGCCTACCCAGCGCGCCCGTAGGTCGGCTTCATCGTCCCAGCGATAGCGCGTGTCTCCGAGGCGCTCCAGGAGAGCGCGGTCGGGTAGCCAGAGAAGGGACGATCCCAGGACCTGGCAAAGCGCGAGGTGAATCGAGCGCCGCTCGAGCTCGGGCTCTAGGCGCGCGATGATCGACTCCAGACTCGCCAATCCTCGAGCCAGCTCAGCCGACACCGCATTGCGAAGTCGGGCATCGCTTCCAACCAACGCTCTCGCGACGAGAGCGGCCCGGGGTCGGTTCTTGATCAGGGACGACAGGAACGTCTCGAGGACGCTCTCTAGACGAATGCTGTCATCATCCTCCGCTTCCAGGCTCCAAGCTGCGGAGAGATTCCGGGCAGCCTCTCCCACCACCTCCCGGACGAGACCGTCCCTGGAGCCAAAGTGGTAGTGGATCGCCGCCACATTGGCCCTGGCCTCGGTTGTCACCGAGCGAACTGATGCCGCCTCGAGGCCTTCCTCGAGGAGGACCTTGCGAGCCGCCGCGAGGAGCCGCTGGCGGGTGGTCTCAGTCGCCAAGGATGCCCCGACTGTTGGAAGTATCTGGACTCAACATCAATGAATTATAAAACCAACACTTGTTTCAAGCAATCGTTTCCCGCAGAGTCGCCCACATCCCTCCTCGAACGGGGCGTCCGTCGAAGATGGCGGCTCCGACTGCCCGCAGAACGAGGCTAGCGCCCGAGACCTCCCACTTCGTTGGACGGATCCCGGGAGGCTGACCTGATGGGCACCGCTTCGCCCGGAAGGCGCAGCGGTCTTACAGAATCACTCAACACAGAACGAGCCGCGGACTCGGTCCTCAGCAATCTGCCGGCCTCGAGAAGGGCTCCCATCGGCAGTCGATGGTGCGTCTCGGGCGGTGGGACCGGTGCGATTGGCTCCTGGGGAGGGACTTGAACCCCCGACCAGTCGGTTAACAGCCGACCGCTCTACCACTGAGCTACCCAGGAACGGTAATCGAACGCCAAAGGGCGCCCGGGCGTCGGATTCTAGGGAGACCGGCGAGCGCTGTCAAGCACTTCCGGCCTCTACGCCGTCAGCCGCCCCCCCGACAGGGCGTCGGCGGGTCGACGACCTGACCCCCGATGGGGTCCAATGGGGGCTACATCCCTTCGAGGAAGGGTCGCAGCCGGGTCGCTCGACTCGGGTGGCGAAGTTTTCGCAAAGCCTTCGATTCGATCTGGCGAATCCGCTCCCGGGTCACATTGAAATGTCGCCCCACCTCTTCGAGAGTGTGCTCAGAACCCTCACCCACGCCAAAGCGAAGCCTCAGAACCTCCTGCTCGCGTTCGGTCAGGGTCTGTAGTACCCCCTCCGTCTCGGTCTGGAGACCGGTAAAGATCACCTTGTCGATCGGCGACTCGGCGTTCTTGTCCTCGATGAACTCTCCGAGGCTGGAATCTTCCTCCTCGCCGACCGGGGTCTCGAGAGAGATCGGCTCGCGCGCCATCTTGAGGATCTGCCGGATCTTCTCGCCGGGCAGCTCCATGATCTCGCCGATCTCCTCCGGCGTCGGCTCGCGTCCCAGTTCCTGCACCAGAGCGCGGGCGGTCCGGGTGACCTTGTTGATGGTCTCGATCATGTGAACCGGGATGCGAATGGTTCGCGCCTGGTCTGCGATCGCGCGGGTCACCGCCTGTCGGATCCACCACGTGGCATAGGTCGAGAACTTGTAACCCCGGCGATACTCGAACTTCTCCACCGCCTTCATCAACCCGATGTTGCCCTCTTGGATGAGGTCGAGGAACTGGAGTCCGCGGTTGGTGTACTTCTTGGCAATCGACACGACGAGCCGGAGGTTGGCCACGATTAGTTCTTCACGAGCCCGCTCCACCTCGGCCTCGCCCTGACGCACTCGGGCCAGGATCGCCCGCACCTGACGAAAGTCGACGGCGAACCGCTGCTCGAGCTCCTTGCGTCGAGCCTCGTGCTTGGCAATCCGCTCGCGCTTGAGCTTCTTGAGTTCGGCGTTCTCGGTGCGGGTCAGGTCGCGCTCATTGCGACGCACCTCATGGCGAATGCGTCCGTACTCCTTCTCGATTCCCCGCAACAACTCGAGAATCCGCTCACGCTCGGCCAAAGGCATGGCGACGCTGCGAATGTCCTTGGCCATCTTTTCGAGACTGCGATCCAGCTCGCGGACGACCTCTCCTCCTTCACGGGATCCTCGCCCCAAACGACGTCTACGCTGCTCGAGGCGACGAATCTCAGCGTCGGTCTCGGCAATGCTGGCAAAAAGGTCGAGCTGCCGCTCGAGATCTTCGACCTGCTTGGCGTCCAAGGTCCGCCCCTGACCATCGAGTCCGCCCTCGAGACCGAGTAGACCCCGCAGCGCAGCTGGATTCTCACCGAGGGCGATATAGACCTTCCATTCACCGTGCTCGATGCGCTGGGCGATCCCCACCTCGCCTTCGCGATCGAGGAGGTCGACGGCTCCCATCTCTCGCAGGTACATCCGGACTGGGTCACTGGTCTTCTCCGAGCCTCGGGCCTTGCCGTCGGACTCCTCCTTCTTGTCGAAGTCCGAGCCTTCTCCATCCTCCTCTTCGCGATTGGTGAAGGCAGTGGGCCGCGAGATGACCTCAACCCCTAGGTCCAGGAGTCGAGCCATCACCTCGTCGAGATCCTCGGTGTGTGCGAGTAGCTCATCCGGCAAAACGTCGGCGATCTCGTCGTACAGGAGGTAACCCTTGGTCAGTCCGCGGTCGGCCAACTGCCGGACGACGGGATACTTGACCTCGATCGACTCGTGCCCATCCTTCATCGAGCTCCCCCTCCCAGTGCCGCAGACTCGACGTGAAGGCGACGACTGAGGATCGCCTTCTCCGCCACCAGCCGCTCGAGGTTCCCAGCGTCTCCGTCCGACTGAGCCTGCCGGATCTCGCGCGCCAGGTCCTGCTGCCGCTGGGTCAACCAACGACGCCTCAGTTGAGCCAAGGCCCGGGTCAGCTCCTCTTCCCGCTTCTCTCGCGACACGGGAACGGGCGGAACGTCGAGAGCTTCGATTACCAATCGGGCAAGGAGTTCGACCGGACCCCGGCTCTCCTCCACCCGGCGACGAAGCCCCGCGATGCGGTCTTCGATGGGATCGGTACTCGCCGTTTCAACAAGAGAGAAGAGGGCCCGACAATCCGGATCCCAGAACATTTCAGGATCGACCGAAAGATCTCCCGACATCAGCTCTGGGAGGACCGGTCGGATCCCGGTACTCGCCTTGTTGTCACTACTCTTGTGGTCGTCGAAGAAGCTCAAGAGGAGGCGAAGAACCGCCTGCTCCTGGTCGAGCCCAGGAGTTCGGGTCGCCGCCTCCCTCGAAGACTCGGATCGGGCCGCTTCCCCGGAGTCGCGCGCCTCGGACCGGTAGCGGCGCGACTTCGCTGAGCCTCCGAGGTGTTTCGTCATCAGGTCGAAGGGGATACCGAGACGCTGGGCGGCGATCCGGCCATAGGAATAGCGAAGGATGGGATCGGGCAGGGCGGACAAGAGCTCTCCGATCCTGGGGGCCAGCGAGGCCTGCAGTTGGGGTTGCTGGCGGGCATCGGCCGGAATCTGTCGTTCCAACTCGTCTTCGATCGCATCCGGAGCCGACTCAATGCGTTCGACCAACGCCTCATTGCCGGACTCCAGGCGGAGACTGTCGGGATCCACCCCGGCGGTGAACTCGGCCCGACGAACGGTCAATCCGGTGCGCAGGAGGATGGGCAAGGAACGAGTGTAGGCCTTCTCGCCCGCCGCATCGCCATCGAAGGCCACCACGACCTCTTCTCCATAGCGGGCCAAGGCCTTCGCCTGCTCCGCGGTCAGCGAAGTCCCCATACACGCCACCGCTCCCTCGATTCCCGCCGCAACCGTTCCGAGAACGTCGAAGTAACCCTCGACCAGAATCGCCCTCCCACTGTCGCGAATCGCCCGCTTCGCCTGGTCCAGCCCGTAGAGCAGCGTCCCCTTGTCGAAGCGCTCCGTCTCACGAGTGTTGATGTACTTGGCATCGTCGTCGCCCAGCGTGCGCCCTCCAAAACCAACGATGCGGCCGGCCGCTTGTCGGATGGGAAACATCAGGCGATTGCGGAAACGATCGTAGCCTTGCCCCCCCGGCTGCTTGGAGGGTGAAAGCAGCCCCGCCGCCTCGAGTTGAGCCGCAGGAAAGCGCCCACTCAATCCGCTCCTCAGACCGTCCCACCCTTCCGGGGCGTAGCCTAGGCCGTAGCGGTTTGCCAGCTCTAAGGGGATGCCGCGCTCGGCCAGGTAGGCGAGGGTCGGCGGATGTGCTGCCAACTGCTGGGAGAACCACGCCGCGGCGGCCTCGAGAGCGGGGCCGAGGTCCGGGCCCATCTTCGAGCGCCCCTCTTGGCGCGGAAGGGGGACGCCGTAACGACCCGCCAAAGCCTCGATCGCGGCCGGGAAGTCATCGCCGGAGAGCATCATGTGAAGCTTGATGGCATCGCCACCGGCACCGCATCCAAAACAGTAGAAGAGGTTCTGGGACGCCTCCACGGAGAAGGACGGGGTCTTCTCCTTGTGCAGCGGACAGAGGCCGATCTGCCGGTGTCCCCGACGCTCGAGGCGAGTGTGTTCCTCGGCTACCCCTACGATATCCACGGCATCGCGAACCGCCTGGACGAGCTGTGGAGTGATATTGACGTGACCGAGTGACATAGCTCTCCCCGAAACGCTATTCCAAACCGAGTTAATTTCCAAATGCGCCAACTCGGCCCAAATCGGCCCCAGCAAGCACAGCACGCTCTCAGCGCAGTTCGACCACGGTCGCGCCCTCTCCCCCTTCACCGGGCCCCCCCGGGCGCTGCTCGGATACCAAGGGATGGGAACGGAGGCGATCACGGACGGCGCGTCGCAGGCGGCCCGTGCCATGACCGTGCACGATACGGAACTGTCCCCGTCCCGATCGCGCCGCCTCGTCGAGGTAGCGATCGAGCTCCTCCAGGGCGGGTTCGACCCGCTTGCCGATGAGGTGGAGCTCCAGCGGTACCTCGGTGCTCTCAGGAACCTCGGGGATCGGTACGGGCGCCCGCTTTCGGCCCTTCGAAGAACTCGGGGATTCCGAGACCAGGACGAGTTCCCCGACCTTGCAGCGAAAGGTCTTGCCGGACAGGTCGACCTCCGCCCGGCCCCGCTCCACCCGCAAGAGGCGTCCCTCCCAACCCAGAGACCGGTGACGCACGCGCTCGCCCACGACCACCTCGGCGTTCGACAGTGGAGACTCGACCACCGCCACCTCCGGCGTCTCCTGGAACAGCTGCTCCGTCGCCTCCCTCGCAAGGCCCTTCCGCCGGCCCTCTTCCCACTGCTCCCGCAGGCGGTCCACTGCCTCCTCTAGCTCCTGCCGGACCTGGCGCCGGAACGATTCGACATCGCTTCGCGCTTTCTCTCCCACGCGACGTCGATCGGCTTCGAGCGTCTCGCGCTGCTTCGACAGACGCTCCCGTTCGGAATCCGCCTCGAGGACCGCAGCTGCCAACCGCTCCTCCTCCTCGCTCAGCCGCTCGCGCAGGGCGCTCACTTCGGCCACCAGCCGTCGATAGTCACGACCCTCGGTGCCCAGCCGCTCCTCGGCGGCGGAGATCAGTTCCTCGGCCAGACCTAGACGACGGGCCAAAGCGAGCGCTTCGCTCCCTCCCGGCGGTCCCGGGGTCAGTCGGTAGCGTGGGGCTCCGCGCTCCGCGTCGAACTCCATCGCCGCACAGGAGGCCCCTTCGCGCTCCATCGCCAAGGCAGCCAGCTGCCCCAGATGGGTGGTCACCACCACCAGACCACCGCGATCGAGAAGGGCCTCGAGAAGGGCTGACGAAAGCGCCGCCCCCTCCTCGGGGTCGGTGCCCGACCCGAGCTCGTCGAGGAGCACCAAGCTGCCCTCTGAGGCTTCGTCCCACACCTCACGAAGGCGCAGCAGTCGGCCGCTGAAAGTGGAACGATCGGAGAGCAGGTCCTGATCGTCGCCCACCGTCGCCACCAGAGCCGAGACCAAGGGGAGGGAGGATCCAGCCTCGGCCGGTACCGGCAATCCACAACCGTGGGCCAGGCAAGCGAGTCCCAAGGTCTTCAAGGCGACCGTCTTGCCTCCTGCGTTGGGTCCGGTGATCACCAGAGCGCGTCGCTCCGGCGTCAACACCAGATCGAGGGGCACGACCGCCTCTCGGTGCCCAGCCTGCCCGAGGGTGCGCTCGCGAACGTCGGCGAGCCGAGGGTCGAGGAGCGGATGGCGAGCGCCGACGAGCTTTGCGCTGCGTGGTTCGCTGATCTCCAAGAGGTTGGCCCGCGCGACCTCCGCGTAGCGATGTTGGGCCTGCCAGCTGTCGAGCTCGCTCAGGAGGACCGCATGGTCTCGGATCAGCTTCTCGTGAACCACCAGATTGGCCAGCAAATCGGCCAGAATCCGACGCTTCTCCTCCTCCTCTTCCTCCCAGGCATCCTGGAGCTCGTTGTTCCCCTCGACCACCGAAAGCGGCTCGAAGTAGAAGCTCTTTCCGGTCGCCGATCGACCGTGGACCAGCCCCGGCATCCTGCCCTTGGCCCCTGCCTGGAGGACCAGAACGAGACGTCCATCCCGTTGCGGCACGGTGTCCTCCGACAGTAGGTCCCGATGTTTCTGACTGATCTCTCCCAGTTCCCGGTAGAGCCGATCGCGGCGGCGGCGGATCCCTGCCTTCAGTCGTGCCAGTTCCGGAGTGGCGTCATCTCGAACCGCTCCCCGCCCGTCGAGTCGACGGCGAATCAGGCGGCTCAGGGTGCGCCCCTCGGGGAGCGCCTCGAGTCGAGCCGACAGGAGTGGGAAAGGGTCCCGTCCGCTCTCGCCCTGCTCTTCCGACACCCGCACACGAACCCCTTCGACGATCTCGAGGAGGTCGGCGACGGCCAGGAACTCGAGACCTTCGGGGGCGAAGGAAGTCGAGCCGAGGCGGGCCAGGAAAGGGCGAAGGGCCACTTCGAAGGAGGGAACGAGGGCTGGCCCTAACAGTGCTCCTACTTCGACGTAGCCACGCCGACGGTGCTCCAGTTCGCCCGCGTCGAGGACCGGGGTGAGTTGCAGGAGGCTCTCGTGTCCAAGGTCGGTGGCGGCAAAGTCTGCGACCAGTCGGAGCAGCGAGTCCATCTCGAGTGCGAGGGCCGTGGCGTTCGAAACCTTCATCTGATCGCTACCTTCCCGCCGGGGACCGGTCCGTCCGTTCCCGGTCACTGCGTGTCACGAATGCTCAACTGGCGGTCGCTCCGCGGTGGTGCACAACCCCTTAGCTGCCTACGAACGGCGGCCGGCCCTGACCCTTGACCCAGCCTCGCAAGCGAACCGCAAGGTGGTCGAACCAAGAGGAGCGGAAGCCTCCAAACGACGAACGCCGCGAAAGGAAATCCCTCCGCGGCGCCATCTCAAAGCGAACTCGAGCTAGGTCAGACGAGTCCGGTTCGACGTTCTTCGGCGAGCTTACGAAGAATCTTCTTGCGCGCCGCCACCGTCTTCCGCTTGCGCTTGACGGATGGCTTCTCGAAGTACTGTCGCTTCTTGAGCTCGGTTAGCACGCCGGCCTTCTCGCACTTACGCTTGAATCGGCGTAGGGCGTTCTCGAAACTCTCTTCTTCTTTGACGTACACGGTCGGCATATTGCAAATCACCTCACTTCCACTGGTATCGTGGGCAAACCGCTCCCAGCGCGGCAGAGCCGAAGTGATTCTCCTCCAGGATCAGGCAAGCTGTCAAGAGGCGAGCGGCGGAGCGACCGATTCTCCAGTGAAGCGGACGCCTTCCCTACCAACCGCTTCTCTACTTCTTATCCGGCTCAGCTTCCTCGTCGGAACCGTAGTCCGTCTGATACACCTTGTAGGCGCCTTCTCCCATCTGGAAGTAGACCCCGGACGGACTCCTTCCGACCGCGGGGTCCTTGGGGTAGAACCAAGCGACTCGATAGGCCTTCTCCCCTTCGACGTACCCCTTGTCGCCAGGCTCGCGCGGGTACTCGCGCACATTGTGCAGGTTGACCGGCCCCAGGATGTCGCGAACCTCGAGCGGGGTCATCCCCTTCTTGACCTCGGCGAAGCGCTCTTCGGTTGGGTAGCGCATCTCCTCGGCCCTGGCAATCGCCTCGTTGAGCCGAGGGTAGTCGGCATCCAGAAGAAGTAGAGCGTTGTAAATGTCGAGAGCCCGCTTGTAGTCGCCACCCTTCTCGATGTACTCCTCGGCGACCTCGATGTCTTCGTCGCTCTTCATGCGCAGCGCTTTCTGCTGCTCTGGTGTGAGGGGCTCTCCTTCGAACATCTCGAGCGAATTGATGTACTCGACCAGTTTGGCGCCGAACTCGCTGCTTAGATCTCCGATCTTCGTCTCGAGGGCAGCGACGCGATCAGCGGCGGACTCGGTAGCCGGAACGGCTGCCTCGGTTCCTTCGTCCATCGAAGCGTCCGTCGTCTCGTCCGTCGGCTCACCCTCCGTCACGACCGGCGCCTCGTGGGCTTCGCGGCGCGCGGCGGCGAGCTCGTCCCGGAGGGCATCGAGCTCTCCATTGGTCTTCTCCAGCCAGGCCCAGGCTTCCTGGTTCGCAGCGGCGGCAGTCTCTTCGCCCCCCTTGCCGCAACCGGCGAGACCGACACCGGTCAAAATCATGCCGCCCACCAGGGCGTAAGTCATCAACTTGTTCATCGAGTCCTCCTTACAAAGTTCCGAGTGAACCTAGCACAGCGCAGGCGGTTCGAACAAGCTCAACGGACCCCGGCTAGCTCCCTTGAAATCAGCGGTTTTCAGTGGGTCTGGCCTTGACAGTGACTGCACGACTGCAAAATAATCGGTTGGCCCGTAAGACTTGGCGAGAGGACCAATAGATGTCGTTGTCTGATCAACTCAAGAATCTCGAACACCTCGTTTCCAATGCGATGGGGACGGCCCTCGAAGATGCCGAGCGAACCCTCTCTCATCAGATTCGCAAACTGGCGGGAACGGTCCAACAACGAGCCGAAGAGCAAGCCTTAGATCGCCTTCACGATTCGATCGCTCGAATCGACCGCGCCACTGACCAGACCGCTGCTCTCAGCGCGCTGCTGGAAGAGGCCGGACACTACGCTTCCCGTGCTGTCCTCTTCTTGACCTTCACCGACGGGGTGCGCGGCTGGGCGAGTTTCGGCTTCGGCGACGAAGTCAAGGCCCTCGACTCGCTAACCATCGATACCGCCAAGCCACCCTTCGCCGAGTTCATGGCCGAGCGCGGTCCGGTTCCGTTGAGCGGAGACGACTGCGACCCCATCTGCGTCGCCCTCGACGGCGACGCCGCCGACCAGGGCCTCCTCCTGCCGATGGTACTTCGGGAACGAGTGGCCGCTGCTCTTTACGCCGACCGGATCGAGGCCACCGACACCTTCGTGCCCTCCGCCCTCGCAATCCTCGTCCACGCGACCGCTCAGCAGATCGAATCGCACGGGCAGCGTCGAGCGGGAGCCTCTCCGACCCTGGCCGCCGCCGGCACGGTCGAGGCTCTCGAATTCTGGGATCCTTCGGCCGTCGTCTCGGGCAGCTCGAGAACGTCTTCCGAACCCGACGAGGCGGCCCCCAACGTCGACGCCACGGTTCGCATCAGCCGCGACGTGATGGAGAGCTACATCACCGCCCCCGAGCCCGACTCGATCGACGATGCGAGTGGAGACGACGACCGGGAGTGGGACCAGCGACCCGAACCGGATATCGACCTCGAAGACGAGATCCTCGATCTGGCCGAAGAGGCTGAGGAGACCGCAGAAGCCGAGGAGGTCACCGCGACCGCGCCCTCTTCGTCCGCACTCGAGGCATTGGACGCCGAACTCCAAGCCGCTGAATTGGAGGTAAGCGATTCCGAGGACTCGGACGTCGTCGAACCAGGTGTCGTCTCCCTAGAGGAAGCCTACGGATCGGACCTGGACCTTGGCGATGACCTCGAAGAGGCTCCGGAACTGACCGTCGGCGATCTGGACCTCGAACCTCTGGAGGATGCCGAAGATGTGGACCTCGAAGTCACCAGCTACGCCGGGAGCACGGTCGAAGAGATCACTGTCGAGGAGATGGTGGTCGAAGAGGTCGAGATCGAGGCCGTCGAGATCGAGGCCGTCGAGATCGACGAACCGTTCGTCGAGGAGGTCGAGGAACTCGAAGTCGACGATTTTTCGATCGAGGACGTGCCGACGGCCGACCTCCCGACGGCGAGTGCCGAGCCTCCCTCCGTCGGACGCGACACCAGCGAACTGCAGCAGATCGAGCTAGAGGAGCCCAGCGCCACCATCGCCCTCTCTACTCCCAGCGTGGTCGAGTTTCGCGATACTCCGGCGATGCCGGACCGAAGCGAGGAAGACGAAGGCGACGGCTCCGAAGACAAGACGGCGATGCTCCACCGGGCCGATCTCGACATCCAGCCTGCCGAAGTCGTCGAGCCACCCCCGGCGAGCCCCGAGCCGGTCGCTCCGCCCAAGGGCAGCAGCACCCAGGTCACCCCGCCCGCCGACCTCGAAGGTCCTGGCTGGGCCTTCCGTCAGGAAGCGTCCAAGGCTCCAGCCGTTCCGGGTGCCGACGCGGAAACCACCGCACTTCACGAGGAGGCGCGACGTCTAGCGCGGCTGCTGGTCAGCGAAATCAAGCTCTACAATGAGGAGCAGGTGGACGACGGACGACGCAACGGTGACATCTACTCCCGCTTGCAGGATGACATCGAACGCTCCCGTCAGATGTATCGCGATCGGGTCGACTCTCGAGTCGGAACCGACGTCGACTACTTCCAACAGGAGTTGGTCAACATTCTTGCTGGTGGTGATCCCAACGCCCTCGGAATGTAGTCCTCGGCCGCCCCGGAACGATCCAGCCGGGGACCGCCTCTCGTCAAACCCTCACGCGCCGAACGTCCTCTGGCTAGGCCCCCTCGGACCGCACGGCTCGTCAACGATAAGCGATGTCAGAGCGCGCACCCTGAGGTCAGGAAGCTCACGCTCTTTGTACCATCGTGCCGCCTCGGGACTGGACCGCCTCTGAGACGTCTCACCGCCCTGGCGATCTCTACCCTCGCCCTCCTCGGCTGTCTTTCACCTCCGTCCTCCGAGCCCCCGGACCGGGCTGGGCTCGATGGTCCCCGGATCGACTCGTTGGAGTCCTATCCCGGGGTTGCAGGCGCCGCGAACGCCGCCCGCCAGAACGACTTCACGGAGACCTTGAATTCCCTCCTCGAGCGAGACGCTGACGATCCGCGCGCCCTGCTGCTCGCGGGCCTTCACTCCCGGGCCGCCGGAAGGTACCCCGCGGTCTGCGATCGCCTCGACGAGATACCGGTGGCTTTCCTCGCGACACGACAAGGACTGGACGACTGGCGCCTCGACGCCCTCGCCCGCTGCCGCTGGAAGCGATCGGGTCCGGCCGCAGCGTTGCCCCTCTTCGAGCGTCTCGTCGACACCGCACCCCGATCTCCTCTCGCCCCTGGGGCCGCCATCGCTGCTCTGGAAACAGCCCTCGCCAGTTCCGACTCCGCGGCCGCTCGCCGCTGGCTGGCAACCGCCCGCCGCATCAATATCGATCGCGACCCTGACGCACACGAGCACCTCGACCGCTTGGCTTGGGACCACGCAATCTCCCTCGAACGCCCCGGCCTTCTAAGAGCGGCGGGGCGAACCCTCCTCGTCGAGCGTCCCAGACTGGCAGAGGAACTCGAGGTCGGGCGGGCCCTGGGGGCCGTCGACAACTCCCTGCCCGCTTGGCTCTCGTCGCAGGAGCGAGAGCGACGAGCCGAGGTCCTGGTTCGTACCGGCCGCCCGCGCGAAGCCCTGAAGACCCTCGACACCGTTGACGTCGGTGACCGGGAGCCGAGCTGGCACCTACAAAGAGCCCAAGCGCTAACCCGTTCGGGTCGGCCGGCTGATGCGCTCGACTACCTCGCTGAGGTTAGCTCCCAAGGCGTATTCGACGCCTCTGACCACTGGCTTCGCGACGAGGCCTGTGCCCTTGCCCAATCGGCCTGGCAAGCAGCCAATCCGAGTGAGAGGCGTCGCTCCCCACCGAGGGCTCGGCGCGATGAGCTTCGCCAGGCGGCTCTCGATCAGGCCCGGCGTTGCGCTGAACTCACCTCTGATCCTCAGGATGCCGCCGATGGCTGGGAGGATCTCCTCGAGTTTGCCGAGGCCATCGACGACCACGCCGCGATCGAGCGGGCTCGCTCTCAGTTGTCCCTCCTGGTACCCGAGCACCCGGCGCTCTCGAACTCCTGGTGGCTAGAGGGCTGGAAGCAATACCAGGCGGGAGAAGCTGCGGCCGCGCTCTCGAGCTGGGATCACCTCGACCCCACGCCCTGGTCCTCGTGGCGACACCGCGCGGCCAAGTACTGGTCGGCCGAAGCGCACCGTGACCTTGGTCACGAAGAACTTGCGCAGAGTGCGCTGCGAGAGCTGGTACTCGAAACGCCGGTCACCGACTTCTACGCTCGCCATGCCCTCGCGACCCTGGGGGCGGCGAAGGCGCTGAGGACACCGCCAACCCCCGAGGAGTGGCCCACCGATCCGACCCTCGATAGGGCCCGACTCCTCGTCGACCTGGGACTGGAACCCCTGGCGGAACTCGAGATCGATGAACTCTCACGAGTTGCCGACCCCAGGACGGTCAACGCCCTCCGTGCTCTCTCCTTGGCCAACCGAGGCCGACTCCGGGAGAGTATCCTGCCCCTTATCCGAGCATTCCCCGAGCTAGGAACGGCCGGCCAGTCCACCGCTCCGGAGCAGGCCATGGACCTCTACTACCCGCTCGACCACCTTGCCGTCGTCCAAGAATGGGCGGATCTTCGCGGCCTCGAAACCGATCTCGTACTCGCCCTCATCCGACAGGAGAGCGCGTTCGACACCCGGGCGCTCAGCCGCAGCGGCGCTCGCGGTTTGATGCAGCTCATGCCGGCCACCGCCCGTGAATTGGCGCAAGCCGAGTCTCTGCCCCTCGCCCTCGACGACCTGCACCGACCGGAGACCAACATTCGGTTGGCGACCCGCTATCTCCGGCAGGTGCTCGACATGTTCGACGGCGACGTCGAACTCGCCCTCGCCGGGTACAACTCCGGTCCCTACCGTATTCGACGCTGGTGGAAGGAGGCTGGTCCCTCCCGTCGAGTCGACCGCTTCATCGAGGGGCTACCTCTCGAGGAGCCACGAGTCTACGTAAAACGGATCCTGCTGCTCTCCGACACTTATCAGTTGCGCCGAGAGGCCAGGATTGCAGGTAAGTTGGACCCTGGCTCCAACCCCTGAGTCTCCCGCCCGACTCCGCGGTCTTGCGCTTGGCTTCACCTCCGACGGAAGGGACTCGGAATTGCTATACTCAGCAGCCCCCTCGCGGGGCTTCGTTGGGTCCATAGCTCAGTGGTTAGAGCATCCGGCTCATAACCGGCTGGTCCCTGGTTCAAATCCAGGTGGACCCACTATTCTCGACACCCTCGATGAGGGTTCAGGAGGCTCGGTCGCATCTATGAGTGGAAAACTGGAGATCGTCGTCAAGTTACAGCAGGCCCTCAACGAACTGAGCGAGGCCGAAGAACAACTCGCCGGCGTCCCCGGTTGGATGGAAGAGCTACATTCCGAGCACAGCAGCCGACAGGCTGAGATCGAGGCCGTCGAGGCTGACGCGGAAGAGGCCGCTCAGGTACGCCGCCAGGCAGAGAGTGCGAGTCGCGACGCGGAGGATCGGCTCGAGCACTTTCAACAGCAGGTCAGCCGCGTGCGCACTCAGCGTGAGTACTCGGCCCTGCTTCAGGAGATCGACACCGTCAAGTCGCAGATCAAGGCTCTCGAGGAGGAGGCTCTGGGCGCTCTGGAGCGCTACGACGCCGCGCAAGCCGCGCTCGCCGAGCAGCGAGCTGCCTTTGCCGATCTCGACCAGCGTTACACCGAGGCGTTGGAGAAGTGGGAGGGTGAGAAGCCCGAGGTCGAGCGTCATGCCAAGGCCCTAAACGGACAGATCGAGGAGTTCCGCGGAAACCTGCCGAAGCCCCTCGTCGCACTCTTTCAGCGCATCTACGACCGCCGTGGTGGAGACGCAACCGCCGCCCTACGACAGTCGGAGATCGGTGGCCCGGGGACGAAGATGTGGCACTGCTCTGCCTGCAATTACCTGGTTCGGCTGCAAGTGGTCACCGACATTCGTCTCCGGGGCGCGCTCGTCCACTGCGACGGCTGCAAGCGGATTCTATTCGTCGAAGACGAGGAGTGATCCCACCGCGGACGGCACCGATGTCCATCGCAAATCGCCTGGCGCTCATCGAGGAACGGATCGCTCGAGCGTGTCGGCGCACTTCACGACCGCGCGAGGAGGTCCTCCTGGTCGGCGCCAGCAAGCAGCAGCCACTTTCTAGCCTCGTGGCCGCCTACGACGGCGGTCTTAGGCAGTTCGGTGAGAACCGCGTGCAAGAGGCGCGAGACAAGCGATCAGAGCTTCCCCACGACATCGAGTGGCACCTGCTCGGACCTCTACAGAGTAACAAGGTGGCGGTTGCTGTCCAGCTCTTCACCACCTTCCACGCCATCGACCGGCCAAAGATCGCTCTGGCAGTGGCTCGCGCGGCGCACCTCGAAGGACTCCAGTGTGAGGGCTTCCTCGAGGTCAACCTCGGGGCCGAGCCGAGCAAGCACGGTGTGTCGGATGGCGAGGTCGTCGAGACTCTGGTTTCGCTCCGAGCCGAGATCCAGGGCAAGGGACTGGACCTCGCCGGTCTGATGGCCATTCCTCCTCAGGAGGATAGCGCCGAGGCGACCCGCGGCTGGTTCCGTCGACTTCGCGAGTTGAGGGACGCGTGCCGGTACGCCGACCCGTCGTTTCAGGGCAGGCTCTCGATGGGTATGAGTTCGGACTTCGAACTCGCGATCGAGGAGGGAGCCACCCACATTCGGGTGGGCACCGAGCTTTTCGGCCCACGATCTCCGAGAGAACCCGAGGCGATATGCTAGAATTTCATACTTGCCGCCTAGAAAGGGGATATCGCCATGGCATATGAGAATGAACCCGCCGACTCGATGCGACTCACGCCCCTGGTCATCCGCAAGATGCGCTTTCCAAGCAAGATGCGGGGCTACGACCCCCGGGAGGTCGAGGAGTTTCTCGCTCTCGTTTCGGAGGAGATGACCCGTGCTCTGGGAGAGTCCGATCGTCGGCGCCAGGAAACAGAGCACCTGAAACGAGTCCTCGGCCAGGCGGAGCGACGTGAACGCGAGCTTCAGGAGACCCTGACTCGGGCCCAGAAGGTCTCCGACGAGATCCTCGCCACCGCCCAGCGTGAGGCCCAGCTGCTCGTGCAGGAGGCCGAGGCCACCGGCAATCGAATTGTCGAAGGGGCGATCAGTAAGGCTCAGGAGGTCGAGTCCAAGATCGCCGAACTGATCCATCGCCGGCGGGAGCTCCAACTCAAGCTCAAAAGCACCCTCGATCTCTTTGCGCGCCTGGTAGAGAGCGATATGGAGGAGGAGCCTCGGGCCTCAATCCACGCCTTGAGGGCCGACCGAGGCAGTACCGGTTGAAGCGGGGAAGAGAGATCCCCGACTCAGTGAGGGCTCGCTTTCCCGACCACGACGCCCTCGACCTCCTCGGACATCCGGGCTTTCTCATCGGTCGTCTACTCGAACAGGGTGACAGCCAGGAGCTCGCCTGGCTGTTCGATGCCGTGAGCCATTCCGAAGTCGCCGCCTGGCTCTCCCGACATGGAGGCAGGGTCCTGTCCGCACGGAGTCGTGCCCTGTGGGAGCAGGTCGTCGGGCCCGTCAGTCCGCCGCCGACCCTGGCCGCTGAACTCTGGCCTCTGGCCTGACTCGGGAAGAGCTCACGTGATCAAGACCTCCACCCTCTCAACCGGTAGCCTGGCGCCGGCCGCCTGGCAACTCGCTCAGCGTCTGGCTGCTTCTGTCCTCCACGATGACTTCTACCTGGCCGGTTCCGCGGCTCTAGCCGTGCAGCTCGGCCATCGACCGGTCTCAAACCTAGATTTCATGTCCGCGACCCATCGGCTGCTGCCTCCAGGGCGTCGCGACCTCCTCCAGGCTTGTCTCGCCGTCGATCCCGAGGTTCGGGTCGAGACCGCTCGTGATGGATACCTCTTCCTGCGCTTCGCGACCGGGATCCGGGTGCAGCTCTTCTACTACCCCTATCCTCTGGCCGCCCCCCTTCTCCTGGCGCCCTCCGAGGATCATCCCGCCGCTCCCGCCCTCGAGGTCGCGAGTCTTGTCGATCTAGGCCTGATGAAACTCGGAGCGATCATCAGCCGGGGTTCCAAGCGCGACTTCGTCGATCTCTACCTCCTCTGCCGACGTTTGCCGCTAAGCTCGGTTCTCGCCGCTTCGGCCGACAAGTTCGGTCATGTCTTAGACTTCCCACTTCAGGCGGTCAAGGCGCTAGCCGACCGCTCCGAGTGGCCCCAGGAGCCACTACCCAAGGGCAACGCCCCGCTCTCCGAAGGAGAGATCATCGCCTGGCTGGACAAGGAGATCGCGCAGTGGAGTCGACGGATACTCGAGAACCCATGAAGGATCTCCTGCTTCACAACATCGGTGAGCTGGCCACCCCGCTCGGATCGACCGCCCGACGCGGCCCTGACCAACGACGCGTCGTCCGCACCCCCCGCCAGGAGGTTCTCTGTCGCGACGGGCGCATCGCCTTCGTGGGTACCGAGGCGGAGCGGATTCGCTACCACGGTGACCTCCCCGGAACTCCACGGCTCGACGCCAGAGGCAAGACGGTGATTCCGGGCCTCATCGACCCTCACACCCACCTGCCGTGGGCGGGAACTCGGGAAGAGGAATTCGCCCAACGACTCGCCGGCGTCTCCTACCAGGAGATCGCCGCCGGAGGCGGCGGCATCCTGTCGACCGTCCGTTCTACTCGCGAGGCCTCGGAGGAGGAACTCGCTCTCCTGGCGCGTGGTCGCATGGACCGCATGCTGGCCTGGGGGACGACGACGGCCGAGGCCAAGAGTGGCTACGGCCTGACTCTCGAAGACGAGCTCAAACAGCTGCGTGCCATCCGTCTTGCTGATCGCGAACACCCGGTCGAGCTGGTTCCCACCCTGCTCGCTGCTCACGAAGTGCCCCCGGAGCATCGTCGTGAGCGGGAGCGCTACCTCGACATCGTCTGTCAGGAGATCATTCCAGCCGCTGCCCAGGACCAGTTGGCCCGCTTCGGCGATGTCTTCTGTGAGGAGGGAGTCTTTACCTGCGCCGAGTCGCGACGCGTCCTCGAAGCGGGAGTAGCTCATGGCCTGCACCCCCGCCTTCACGCCGACGAGTTCGTCGATTCCGGGGGAGCCCGCCTTGCCGCCGAGCTAGGGGCGCTCTCCGCCGACCACCTCATCGCGGTGTCGGATGCCGGAATCGAGGCCCTGGCCGCGAGCGGCGTGACGGCGGTCTTGCTTCCGGGGACCAGCTTCTTTCTGATGAAACACACTTATGCTCCGGCCCGCCGTCTCATCGAGGCCGGCGTTCCCGTCGCGATCGCCACTGACTGCAATCCAGGGTCGTCGCATACCGAATCCCTGCCCATGGTCTTCGTGCTGGCTGTGTTCGAACTCGGACTGACCATCGAGGAGGCCTTGACCGCCGCAACCTTGAATGCAGCCTGTTGCCTGGAACTCGGCGACGATCTCGGATCGATCGAGGTAGGAAAACGTGCCGACCTGGTCGTCCTCGACGCCCCCAATCTTCTCCATCTTGCCTACCACTACGGCATCAATCCGGTGCGAGAGGTGGTGAAGGGTGGGGTTCACGTGCACTCGGTGTCCACCGGACGCTGACCGCGACGGATGTTCGCCGAACCCTTCGAGACCCTTGCCGACCTGGTCTTCCTTCTGCGGGAGCAGTGGGGCGGTCGTCGCGACCTGCTTCAGGCAAGGAGCGGGGGACGCCTCGCAACCCTCTCCTCTCGCGAGCTCATCGCCGATGTCCACGCGTTCGCCCTGAGCCTGGAGGGCCTCGGTGCCGAGCCCGGCGACCGAGTCGCCCTGTTCTCGGGCAACAGACCGGGGTGGCTGGTGGCGGACCTGGCCGCGCATCTCCTCGGTCTCGTAACGGTTCCGATCGATCCCCGGCTTCCGGTCGAAGAGGTCGGCTTCATCCTGCGCAACAGTGGTGCGGGGTGGTTGATCTACGGAGGGCCGACGGAGCGAGAGTTGCTCGACCGCCTTCTCAGCGGGCTGCAGCCAGCCCCACGGCTCATCTCCATGGACGACGAGGGGCTCCACCCTCAGGGTCTCGCCCTCACCCGCCTGGTCGGCCAAGGCGCTGAGCAATTGCTCCACCGACCCCTCGACTCCTTGCGAGGGCGGACGACCCCCCGACAGCTGGCGTCGCTGGCGTATACCAGCGGCGCTACCGGGGACCCGCGCGGTGTCCGCATCAGCCAGGGCGCTCTCGCCGCTTCGACCCTTACCCTGGTCCGACGACTGGCGCTCGAGTCCTCAGCTCGGGCCGTTTCGCTCTTGCCGTTTGCCCATCCCCTGGAGCGGGTGGCGACCTACTCGTACCTGATCGCCGGCGTCACCGTTCTCGCACCGTCGCGCGGCACCGACCCTCTCCTCGTGGTTCAGCGCGAGTCCCCCGACGTGTTCGTCGCCCCCCCGGGTCTACTCGAGGGAGCTCATCTCGAAGTCCTCAAGGAGATCGAGCGTAGCTCGGCACTTCGCCGGGCCGTCTTCCGGCGCTCACTCGCTGCGGCGACTCCCTCCGAGTCGGGGAAGCGTCGGCCGGGGGCGCTCGTCGGGTCACTCGGGTTGGGGTTGGCGCGACGGAGCCTTGGCGGTCGCGCTCGTACCGTGGTCAGTGCCTTCCATCCCGTCGCCGTCGAAACCGAAAGGTTCTTTCGGGCGGCCCGTATCGATCTCTGCATCGGCTACGGCCTGGTCGAGGCCTGTGGCCTGATCACCGCTACCCGGCGGATGCATCGCACGGTGGGTACCGCCGGTCGCCCTCTCGCCGGTTGGAAGCTCCGTACGGATCGGGACGGCGAGATCAGCGTGGCGGGGCCCAGTCTCATGGAGGGCTACTGGCAGTCCGAGGGCGCTCCCGCCATCAAGGAGGACGCCGAGGGTGTGCGATGGTTCGCCACCGGCGACGTCGGCCGCATCGATCGCGCTGGCCGACTGCACCTGCGGGCCCGACGCTCGAGCCGCCTGGTGCTCACGTCCGGCGAAGTCATCGCTCCCCACCCGATCGAGCAGAGACTGCAATCGTCTCCGGCAATCCTTCGGGCAATCGTCGTCGGACAGGGCCAGCCGGTCCTTGGCGCCCTGATCGTGCCTTCGCCCGACGCTACGGCCGGTACGACCGGACCGGCTGGAATGACTGGAATGGCCAGCGCGACGTCGATGGAGGAGAGAGTTGCGGCGGAACTCCAACGTCTCAACCACGACCGACCTGAGGCTGAGAAGGTCCGCCGCTTCCACCTTCTACCTCGCCCTCTCGACGTCGACCACGGCGAACTCACTCCCAACGGTCAACTACGGCGCAAAGCGATCGCCAAGATCTGGCGTCACGAGATTGCTGCCCTCTTCTCGCTCGAGGCCACCAAGCCAAAGAACCGCTGATTCCGGAGGTTCCCGTCCCGATCCCGAACCAGCGACTGGCGTTGAGAGCGGCTAGTGGACTGTAACCCTCGAACGGTTAGTGGTTGGGCGTGTCATCAGGGGTGAGATCAAGGCGCCCCGGCGCAGGCATAGCCGGGCCTATGTCGAGGAGGGGCAACGCCGAGCTCGGCCCTGAGGGCCGGCCAGGCGCCAATCGTTCTGGGGGTTACAGTCCACTAGGTCGCGGCGGTCAGGGTGCCTCGAGCTCAGCCACCAGAGACTCAGCCTGGCTGTAGATCGGTCGGATGTCCACCGGGACCTCTTCGTTGAGCCGGTCGATAGCCGCCGTCAGCTCCGCCGTCGGATGACCGTAACGCTCGAGGAATGCCTGTGTTCCGGCGTAGTCGCCCGTCGCATGGAGCATGAGGAAGTCGTGCAGGAGGTCGCGCATCGCCCCTGGGAACTTCTCCTGGACGATCCGGTAGCGACCCTCGTCCGTCACCTCCAACGCACCCTTCTCGGTAAGGTAGTTGAACTGGGTGATGACACCCTGACCGTGCGCCTCGTGGACACCGAAGCGGGCCGAGCGAAAGAGACCCGCCAGATAGGTTGGCGCCAGTGAGTCCGCAAGCTCCGCCGGAATCACACCCTTGTCGATGAGGGCGAGGATGTTATAGACCCCCATGACATCCGCCTTGGCCTCCTCGGTGACCGAGTAGATGTCCTTGAGCTCGAGGCGCACCTCGGTCGCCCGGCCATCGACCTCGATAGTGCCCGGTCCCAGCCCGTGACTCAACTCGTGATGCAGCACCTCGGCAAAAAACGCCTCGAAGGAGAGCCCAGACTGGGACGGATCGAGTACCAGGCCAGCGATCGGCACCAGGATCTGGTCGTACTTCGCCCGCAAGATGTTGCGCAGCATGACCTTCTTGGATCCCTTCTCCTCGCGTACCCGCTCGTCGTTGGGGAGGTTGAAGGCGACGGTCTGAATCCCCGCTTTGGTGTCACCCCCGGTGAAGACGATGTCGACGACTCGGATCGGACTCTCGCTGCCTCGGCCCAAGTTCTTGTGCTCGTCCGGGATCGGCAGGTTTCTCTCTAGCCAAGGCAACTGAGCCTTGTAGTCGGCCAACCTCGCCGATTCGCTCGGTTGATCGACAGTGAGGAAGATAGTGAACGCGGCCTTATAGCCGAACAGTGCATCCTCGTACGTCTCGTAGGGGCCGATCGTCACCTCGACCGGCGAATCCAGATCCATCCAGGCTCGATCACTCTCGTAGTAGTCATCACTCAGAAAGGCCGCAGCTCGCTCCTCGAGGAAGCGACGGAGGCTTGCGTTCTCCGTCAGCGCTGCCGCCCGGCGAAGGTGCTCGGCCGCCGGCTTCAACCATTCACCGTAGACCTCCGAGTAGGGGTGAGCGACGAGGTTGGTTCCCTCTCTTCGCACCACGGTGGTGAGAGACTCCAGCGCAGCCTCCTCCTCGGGATGCTCCGCGACGTAGGCCTCGAAGGCCTCCTGGGTCAGGTCCTCGGGATAGTAACCGGCTCCTTGCGGATGGGCCGCCTTGCCGATGAAGGGCTTGTTCTCGTCCAGTCGGTCCCAAGGCCCGAAATTCAAGGCGTAGTAGTCCTGCAGTGCCTTGGCGTCGTCGCCCGTGTACGCAGCAACCTCCTGGCTCAGAGCTGCGTTGCCGGTCCAGGCCTGACGGAGAAAAACTTCGTCCATCAGTTGACCCGCGAGGACGAGGTGGGCCAGAACCTCCCGATCCACCGGGGTCAGCGATGAGAGATCGGCCGTCATTTCGGTGGGCGAGTACTGGGCCAGTCGCTCCGCGACATCGGCAGCCACCTCGAGTTCGGCAGAACCGGGATCGGTCGTCGAGGGCGCCGTCGTCTCGGGCGGTGAACAGGCCAAGGCCAGTCCGGCAAGGGCAATTGCAATCCTACGCATTGAGCAGTACTCCTGATGGGTTCGGTGAAGAGATTGGGATGGACGGTCCGCAGACCGACGTTTCATGATGCCGGACCACCCTAGGCTGGGTCAACCCAGTCGATACTAGTGGACTGTATCCCTCGAACGGTTAGTGGTTGGGCGTGTCATCAGGGGCTAAATCAAGGTGCCTCGACACAGGCAAGGCGCCCCGACGCAGGCATAGCGGGGCCTATGTCGAGGAGGGGCAACGCCGAGCTCGGCCCTGAGGGCACGGCCAGGCGCTAATCGTTTGGGGGTTACTGTCCACTAGGGCGGCCCAGGCGGCTCGACCACTAGCGCTCGACGAGCCAAACGCAAGAGCTCCCGCCCTTCGGTCATGCGAGTGCCTCTGCGCTCGCGAACGAAGGTGAAGGATACATCGGCCACCGGCCCGTACTCCCGTCGTAAGAGATCGCGCAGGGGCGGCGCTAGATCCTGGGTGAAGTACACCCAGATCTCCTCGGTGATCTGAACCGTTTGTCGCGGACCGGATCCAGTCCCGGCACCGAGGGCCGGTACCCGCACGGGGCGATGACGGAGGATGTTCGGAGGTCCCAGCAAGATCAACGCTCCACCGCGGTCGGTCACGCTGCCTCGATGGTCCTCGTCCGAGTAGAGACGGTCGGCGTCGGCTACACGAGCGAAGAACAGCGCCGAGGCTGAGTTGTCCCCCTCGTCACCAGTAGGGTTCCTCCGGCCCCAGAACTGCTGACGAAAAGCCTGAAACTCCGCCGGAGTCGTGACCGCCGCCAACTCCCGTCGCTCTTCGCCGAGGAGAAGCCAGGTCGCCGGACCTTGCCCCCAGTCCTCCGCGGCACGAGCGGCGGGGGATGGCCCCTGGCAGGAGGACGCGAGAAGACCAAGCCCGAGGAGACATCCGGCCCTAACGAGGAGACTCAGCCCCCCCCGAAGCTCAGTTCGCCTCGCCGTCCGCTTGAGGCTCGGGGGCTTCGCGGATAGTCCCGTGTTGCTTCTCGTAACGCTGAAGGTTGGCGGCAAGGGCATGAACGATTCGTTTCATATGGCCGGGGCTGGTGACAATGCGCGCCGTCACCGCTCCCTGCGGAGGCACCAGGTTGATGAAGTCGAGGATGAACTCCTCGCGGGTGTGGGTGATCCGAAGGAGGTTCGAGTACCGTCCCTTCAGCTCCTCATCGGCTATTTTGATATTGACGCCCTGAGTCTCGCTCATCTCGCTCTCCTTGTCGATTCCTCGTTGTTGTCATCGTCTTCGCCAACCACGCCGTCCCCTCTCTCCGCCCATCGAATCTCCGGTCCGAAGTGCCACCGGTGATGGACGGCGTAGGGGCCGACCTGAGGCTGCGGTGCCGTGACCGAGAACGAAAACAGGCCCTGTCGATAGTCGTAGGGCGCTCCGTCCCGAGCGTGAACCGCGAGATCGAGCCGATACTCTCCCGCCGCGAGGCGGAGACGGGGACACTCGATGCGAACGACCGTCGTTCCCTCGAAGCGCTCACTGCGCCAACCCGCCAGATCGGTGTTGGTTCCCCAGATTTCTACGCCTCTAGGTGTGGCGATGCCAATCCCGACCACGACATCCTCCAGCCCCTCTGGGGAGGTCACCTCGAGCTCGAAGGTCACGTCCTCGCCGCTGTGGAGGTGGTATCTCTCCTCCATCGGTTCGAGACCTCCGAGGGTTCCTGGCAGGGCCGATGGACCGCGTGTCGGATCCTCCGCCTCCTCATGCGGGGGAGGTGAACCCGGGGAGCCGCCCGCTCGGCGAGCCAGCAGCCGAGCCCTGAGAATCCTCGCCTCGCCCGAGCCCCACCTTCGGGACTCCTCGGCCGCTCCCGAGTCGGAATCAGAATTGGGTTCTTCGGCCGCTTCCTTCGCCTCGAGATGCCTCCGGCCCTCGGCCTCGGCCACCGACTCTCGGTACGCGTCGACCACTCGGCGCGGTTCGCCGAGAAGCCGGGCCTGCCCCCGGTCCATCCATAGCACCCGATCACAGAGGTCCTCGACCAGTGTCAACGAATGGCTGACGAAAAGGAGGGTCTTTCCCCGCGAGAGAAGTTCCTCGATGCGGTGAAGACACCGATGAGCAAAGGCTTCGTCCCCGACCGAAAGAACCTCGTCGACCATCAGGACGTCGGGATCGGTGTGGACCGCGACCGCGAAGCCCAACCGAACGTACATCCCCGAGGAGTAGTTCTTGACGGGCTCCTCCACGAAGTCTTCGAGACCCGAGAACGCCACGATATCGTCGTAGCGCTCCTCGATCTGGCGGCGACTCAGGCCTAGCACCGCCCCGTTGATGAAGATGTTCTCGCGCCCCGATATCTCGGGGTGAAAGCCCGCTCCCAGCTCGATCAGGGCCGCGACCCTTCCGTCGACCAACACCCGCCCCGAAGTGGGTTGCAAAATGCCGGCAAGGAGCTTCAGGAGGGTGGACTTGCCGGAGCCGTTAGAGCCAATCAGTCCGAAGGCCTCGCCCGCCGCGACCTCGAAACTGACGTTGCGGACGGCCTGGATGGATTCCTCGGGACTCAACCCGCCGACGAGGTTTCGGTCGACGAGAGCACTCTTCAGTGTCCGCAGGCGAAAGCCGGGCGCCGTGCGCCGGAATTGCTTGCAGACGTTCTCGACCCGAACCTTGGGCCCAGCTTCCGGCCCCAGACCCGCAACGGGCTTCGACTCGCTCACACCGCTTCCACCAAAGTAGGAGAAAGGCGCCTGAAGATCCAACCGCCAACCGTCCAAGCTAAAACGGCAAGGCCAGCCGCCTGTAGCCATAGGCCGACATCTGGAACCCGGCCGTAGAAGAGGGTCTCCTGGAAAAGGCGAACGAACGGGGTTCCAGGATTGAGACTCATCACCCGTAGCAGCCAGGGGAGGTGAGCCAGCCCGGCAACGGGGTAGAGGATCGGGGTTAGGAAGAAGAGCAGGGTCAGAAGGTTCTGGAGCAGGTCTCGAGTGTCCTTGAAATGCACATTGAGAGCGGCGAGCGCCAGACCGATTCCGGCCGCAAAGGGCAGCAAGACGGCGATGCAAGCCGGTAGCAACAAGATGCTCCAACCGCCCACCGAATAGCCCAGGTAGCGCGCCACGACCAGCGCCCCGAGAATAATCGGCAGGGCGAAGAGAAAGTGGACCAGATTGGCCAGAACCGCGACCACCGGCAGAACCTCAGCCGGGAAGACCGCCTTGCGAATGAGGGCTGCGTTGGTCAGCAGAGACGATGTCGCCTCGATCAGCGATGTCGAAAGCCAGATCCAAGGGAAGAGCCCGGTGAGAAGAAACACCGAGTACGGTGACGCCCCCGCCATTCTCGGCTTGAAGATGACATCAAAGACCAACGTATACACCGCTAGCAGAAGCAAAGGGTTGGCCAACGACCACACGAAGCCGAGGAGCGAGCCGCGATATCGCGCCTTCAGCTCCCGCGACGTCAGCGTGCCGATCAGGCCGCGAAGACTCAGCAGGTACCGGACCATCGAAGGTGGACTCGCCCCGGCGAGGCCGGGGTGGTAGCTCAGGGGTTGGCCCGCAACTGCTTCTGCTTCTGTTCCAGCGCCTTCAGGCTCTCCTGGAGAACCCGCCGCGCTTCATTCACGAACTTGTCGTAGTTGACCGGAGCAGCATCCTTGATCACGTAGACACGGGGGTACTTCTGCACGTCACCCTTCTCGTCGAACTGGAGCGATCCGGTAGTGCCCTGGTAGGAGCGGATCGACCGCATTCCCTTCCAGAAGTCGCTGCCCTGAGTGCTGTCGTTCTTCTTGAGGGCTTCTAGCACAATGTTCATCGCATCGTAGCCGTGGGCGGCGTAGAGATCCGGGTCCAGTCCATACTTCGCTCGGTAGGCCTCGACGAACGAGGGAATCGGCTCATTGGGGTTCGACAGGTCGAAGACAGTCTGGGTGAAGTAGACGTTCTCCGCGGCCGGACCGGCGGACTCGACCGCCTGGGAGGTGGCAAAGGCCGCGGTCGTGAGCGTCTTCCCCTTGTAGCCTGCCTGGTGGAGACCCTTGACCATGGCGACGACGTCATCCCAGTACGCAGCGAGGTAGACCGCCTCGGGCTCCAAGGTCACAGCGCGCTCGATCAGGCCCGAGAAGTCATTGGTTCCCTGGGGATACTCGATAACCTCGACGATCTCGCTGCCGTGGCGCGTGAACTCGTTCTTGAAGACTCCCTGAATGCCGCGGCCGTAGGGAGACTCGGCGGCCAAAATGACTGCGGTCTTGAGGCCCAAGGTGTTGGCCGCGAAGCTCCCCATCTTGGTACCCTCTTCGAAATCGGAGGGGAAGATGCGGTAGAAGTTGCGCGAGACACCAGTAAGTTCGGGACTCGAAGCGGTCGGGGATACCAAGGTGCGGTCCGCCGCATCGGCCACACCGACCATCTCCATCGCCTCGTCGCTGGTGACGCCGCCGATGACCGTGATAGCGCCCTTCGAATAGAGGTCCTTAAGGAGCTTGGCGGCGGTCGCCGGGTCGCCCTGCGAATCGACGGTTTCCAGCTGCAGGACGAATCCGAGATCCGGGCCACTCTTCGCGCGCTCATAGGCGAGGGCAATCCCGTTGTTGACGGCAGTTCCGTACGCCTCGACCGGACCGGATAAGGGCACCACGGCTCCGATGAGCACGGTCTTCTCCCCGGCGGGGCATCCCAGGATGCCGAGACCGAGAACGAGAGTTAGAAGTACACGACTTAAGTCCTTCATGACCGCTCCACTTCCCACAAAACTTTCGAGGTGTGTTTTTGTCGCCGCGACATCACGACTCCAGCATCTATCATATCAACCGTGCAAGCCATCATACCAACCGAGTGGATCCGGTTGGTAACTTCCGCCCATTCGGGTCGCCACGCTCTGCTAGACTGACCCGATGAGCAAGCGGTTCCACCTGGCTTGTCCCGACTGTGGCAGTCGGATCACCGTCGACGCGAAGACCGGCAAGCTGTTGGACCACTCCTCCCGTCCCGAGTCGTCGCCCGCCAAGCCCGACTTCGATCGACTGCTGAAGGGTCTCGACGCCGATCGCAACCGTGCCGAGGCCCGGTTCAAGGAGGAGATGGCCGCCCATGAGGATCGCAGCCGCCGGCTCGACGAGAAGTTCGAGGAGGCCAAGCGCCGCGCCGAGGCGGCTGGCCTCGAGGGTCGACCCGACCGCCCTTGGGACTTTGACTAGCTCCGGCTTGATCACGTTCAGACTTGACCGGTCCAGACGCGATCCGCGGACCTGAAGCTCCGAACCAGGCTCGCGTCGTCTCACGTTCTACCCGACTCCCTCTACTGAATGCGGGGACTGTCGCTAGTCGGCCGCACTCAGTTCGAAATAACGAACCGAGGGCGAGAGTCGAACCAGCGGCGAAGCCCCGGAGTCTCCCTCGGCCGCCGATCGCTCTTGGTGCGGCAGCGGCTGACCGTCTCGTCCCACCCCTCCGGTGATCGACCGAGGCAACGTCGCCTCGAGCTCTCCGTCCACACTCCAACCGGCCACCACCTCGCGTCCCGAGGGGAGACGAAAGGCATAGAGGTAGGCACCGGGCGGACCGGGCAGGGGTCCGAGGAACAATCCACCGTCCAGCTGCTGAATCAAGGTGGCCAGCGCATGGAACCCGGGACGGCGGCGAAGCCCCGACTCCGACGCCACCGCCAATCCATAGCCGCGCGCCTCCAGTTGCCACCAGTAGACGCGTTCGGCGCAGCCGCTCCCAAGCGCCAAGAGATAGTAGCGGGCAAGGTAGTCGGCGTAGGTCTCTTCGTCCACCGAGACATGTCGACCCGCCGGCGAATGGGGTCCCTCGCGCAGCGGCCAGTTGACCTCGGTGATCCAGGAGCGGGGCTTGGTGTGGCGGGCGGTATCCGCGATGGCCTGAAGAAGGACCACTTTGCCAACGGTATCGAATCCAGCCTGCTCCTTCTCCGGTGCGCCACGACGATCGACGTAGAGGAGACTCCCCAGGACATCGAAGGCGACCGCATTGCCTGGCCAGTTGGCCACCGCCGCCGTGACGTGGAACTCGAAGTCGATCACACCCGGCCCGACCAGCTGAACGTCGGGATAGCGTCGTAGCTCCTCGGCGGCAACCCCGGCCAAGGCCTGGAACTCTCCGAGGTTCCACACTCCCCACTTGCTGCGGTTGATCGCCTGGCCAATCTGAAAATAGCGACCGTAGGGAGTGAACTGCCGAGCCAGTTCTCGCACCGCCGCCCGCCACCGTTCGAGGTCGCGGACCAGCTCCCTACGCTGTGGCAGGGCAAAAACCACCTCGATTCCACGCTCGAACAGGGCGCGGGCCAGCGCCTCCTCAGCTCGGTGGTCCTCTTGCCAAGGATGGAGACGGAGCATCACGTGGCGGACTCCCAGATCATCGACCGCCGCGAGGAGTTCCTCCTCGCGCCCGACCAGCGGGCGAACGCAAATACCGATGCCGGAGAACGGGGTCTCTGTCGAGTAGAGGCGACGACGAAGCTCGCGGTAGCGCCGCCAGATGCGGGGCAACGACCCGAGCGTGCCGCGAGCCATTCGTAGGTGAGTCCCGAGATCGCCGAGACGAACCGTCAGCTTGTCCCAGCGCCCGGCGTGTTGGTGGGGCTGATCGGAGAGACCGTCCCACACCGCGCGATCGCGTCGCGACGCCTCCTTGGGGGGCGCCGGCAGATGCGGGTAGGCCTTGCGAGCGACGAGTAGGTTCTTCATCCCGGCCGATCGACTACGCAAAGACTTCTTGAGTCGGTGGCGACCGTGAAACAACAGGTAGTGCCGGTGGTAGATCCACCACTCAGTCCGACTCGGAGTTCGCCCCAGGTACTCGGTGAGGAGAGCCTGGCGGTCGGTCGTATGTTCGAGCGGGAGGCGCGAGAGGTCGGCCAACCGATGTCCTCGGGTCAGGACTCGAGGGCGACGGGCCCGGTTGAGGTCGACCAGGACCCCCTCCATCGTCGGTCCTCCCGGCGGGTCCGGCAGAAGAATGTTTCCGGCCGAGAAGTCTCGGTGCCAATAGCCGGCGTCGTGCACTCGGCGCGCCAGTCGGCAGAGGGCCGCGAAGAGATCACTCCGCTCGAGACCAGGGAAGCCGTCGCCGAGGTTTCCGGCGTTGAGGGCCCGGAGCGGGTACCGTGCCTCCGTAACTCCCTCGAGATAGCGACAGACGAAGAATGCCGGCCCTTCCGGATCCCGACGCTCCACCCACGCCACCGGCTCTGGAGTCGGCACCCCGTCCTCGCTCATCGATAGCGCCATCCTCCAATTACGCTCGGCTTTGCTCCCTCGAAGGCGTCGGTCCCAGCGCTTGCGTCGGCCTTCGTGACGAAACTGCTTGACGACCACGGGGAACGAACCCGCAGAAGCGGGCCACTCAGCGATCCACAGGATATTCCTCCCCCAATGCAGAATGCGGATGGCAGTGGCGGGATCAAGGACCTGTTCCAACGCCCGGCCGAGATCCACAGGCTCATGCCGAGAGGCAAGGACCCCGAAGGAATCAGCCAGGTCGATCGCTCGCGTCGCCAGGCTCGTCCTCCCGTTCGCCGACGACCCCACCGTCACACTGCCTCGATCTCGAATCGCTCCTCGTGGAGCAGCGGATCCTCGACCAGGGTCAGATCAGGGCGGATCGCTTCTCGCATCTCTTCGAGAACTCGAGGGTGCTCCTCTCGCAACGCCTGCGCTACCCGTGGATGCAAGCGCAGACGGAGTTCGAGTCGGCTCGGATGGGCGCGGTACTCGAGAACCGCCGCCCGCAAGCGGGAGATCACGTAGCTCGCCGAGTGAATTCTCCCCTGACCACGACAGGTCCGACACTCCTGGGTCAGCCATCGATGCAGGCTGGGGCGGGAGCGCTTGCGGGTCATCTCGACCAAGCCAAACTCGGAGATGGACAGTACCTGGGTCCGCACCCGGTCGCGCGCCAGCGCCGTCTCTAGAGCCGCGTAGACCTCGGCCCGGTGCTCCAGGTTCTCCATGTCGATGAGGTCGAGAACGAGGATCCCGCTGAGATTGCGCAAGCGAATCTGTCGGGCCGTCTCGTCGACCGCCTCGAGGTTCGTTTGCAAAATGGTTTCGGCCAGACTGCGGCGACCGACGTTGCGTCCGGTGTTGACGTCGATGGAGACCAGCGCTTCGGTGGGCTGGATGACGAGGTAGCCGCCCGAACGCAACCAGACCCGGGGTCTCAGTGCCGCTTCGATCACCTCCTCGACGCCAAATCGCTCGAAGAGGGGCACCTCCTCGGTCGATTGCCGCACCCGACCCGCCAACTCAGCATCGAAGTCCCGGACGAACGACACCACTCGCTGGTAGAGGTGTTCCCCTTCGACCCAAAGCGCGGAGAAGCTAGTGTCGAGGGTGTCGCGAACCACCGCCAGAGCCACCCCGAGGTCGCGATGCAAGAGATCACCGGCCCCCGCACTGTCGGCCTTCCGCTGAATCCGCCGCCAAGCCTCGGCCAGGCTCGTAGCATCCGCCTGCAGCTCGCTCAGATCACAGCCTTGACCCGCGGTGCGGGCGATGAAACCGCCGGCGGTCTCGATCTCGTCGAGGAGGGAGCGGAGGCGCTCCCGCTCGACCTCGTCATCGATACGTCGCGAGACCCCTCGGTGGTCGCCCTCCGGAATGTACACCAGGTGGCGACCGGGCAGAGTGACATGTGCGGTCACTCGCGCGCCCTTGTTGGCCAGCGGTCCCTTGACCACCTGGACGATGATCTCCTGCCCTGGTTTCAACAGATCCTCGATGGTGGGCAGATCCTCGGCCAGGTCTCCGTCGGGAGCTTCCGAGCCTTCGGTGACCGAACGGGGCCGTACATCCTCGACGTGAAGGAAGGCGTCGCGCTCGAGACCCACATCGAGAAAGGCGGCTTGCATTCCGGGTAACACCCGGTGGACCCGGCCCTTGAAAACGCTGCCGGCCAGGCCTCCTCCGTCCCGCGGCTCGTAGTACACCTCTACAACGCGGCCATCCTCGAGTACGGCGACTCGAGTCTGCTGGGGATCCTGCTCGATGAGCATCTTCTTGGTCTGCATCGTTCGCTAAACTTCCGCCGTTACCTGATTTTCTGCCTTCACTTGGTCTTCTGCCACCACTTCGACTTCCTCCACCGCGAACCACCGACGCGCCCTCGCCCGTGCCCAGTGACGTGGGCCGATCATATCTTCAGCGGTGGTTCCCCTTCGCCGATGGAGCCGCTTCAACGATTGACGTAGCGGCGGTAGTCCACGTTGAGGATCAGTCCGCAGGCGGCGAAGCAGAAGAGGGTGAAGGACCCGCCGTAGGATAGGAAAGGCAGCGGGATTCCGGTAATCGGCGCGCGACCGATCACCATCGCCGTGTTGTACAAAACGTGGAAAGCGAGGGTGGCGAGGACGCCGACAACGAGCAGGATCCCGAGCCGATCGCGAGCCCGCGCCGCGACCTCGATCGCATTGAAGAAGAACGTACCGTAGAGACCGAGAACGACCAGAACGCCGAGGAATCCCCACTCCTCCGCCAAGACGGCAAAGATGAAATCGGTGTGCCGGGCGGGTAGAAAGCGCAGCTGGCTCTGGGTTCCCTGCTCATAACCCCGTCCCAAGAGTGCCCCTGAGCCCACCGCGATCTTGCTCTGTCGGGCCTGATAGCCAGCCCCGTGAGGATCGCGTTCCGGCGACATGAACGTGAGCACCCGATCGCGCTGGTAGTCCTGCAGCCCGAAGGTCCATACCGCGCCCCCGATACACAAACCGAGGAGACCGGCCGCCACCACGAAGCGCCAGCGGACACCCGCCACCCAGATCATGCCGCTCAACATCGGCACGAACATGGCCGCACTTCCGAGATCGGGCTGGAGCATGATCAGTCCCATGGGTAGAGCCACGATGGCAACGGCGACGAGGATCTCTCGGGTGCGCAAACGGTCCCCCGCGATCCCGGCGAGAAAGCGCGCCAAGAGAAGAACGGTAGTCAATTTCGCGATCTCCGAGGGTTGGACCTGAAAACTGCCCAGTCCCAGCCAGCTACGGGCACCGCCTCGCACCCTGCCCACGCCCGGGATGAGGACGACGACAAGGAGAAAAATTCCCGAGCCGTAGATCGGCAGGGCGAGACTGGCCAACCTCTGGTAGTCGAGGGCCAAGACCACGAACGAGACGACCAGTCCGAGTCCGACCCACACCAGTTGCCGTGAGAAGTACCCGGCGCCGAGTTCGCTACTGGCGCTACCCACCGTTCCGACCCCGATCGCCGAGATGACGACTGCGGTCAGCAGAACGCTCCACCGCGCGGTCGAGAGCCGCCCGAAGGGCCCGGTGTCAGGACGCCGGAAGATGCCCGAGATCGGGAGACTTCGCGAGGATCGCTTCATAAACTTCCTTGGCGATGGGGGCGGCTGCGGTCGAGCCGGCACCACCGTGTTCGACAAAAACGACGACCACCCAGCGGGGATCTTCGACCGGGGCATAGGAGGCGAACCAAGCGTGGTCACGCTCGGCATAGGGCAGGTCCTCTGACTTCACCCACGTCTGCTGACTGACCACCTGCACCGTTCCGGTCTTGCCGGCGATAGTGAGCCCAGGGACCGCGGCGGAGCGACCCGTCCCGTCGCTATCCATGACCACGGCACGAAGGGCCTCGCGAACCAGTTGCCAATCTCTCGATGCGTACTCTGCCGGGGCTCGGTGTTCGCTCGGCTCTTCGCCGAGCCACGGAATCGGGCGCGGACCGGCGTTGGCCGCCGCGCTCATCAACACCGCGATCTGAAGCGGTGAAGTGAGAATCGGGCCTTGGCCGATGGCGACCGATATGGTCTCTCCCGGATACCAGGGATGACCTCGTACCGTTCGACTCCACTCTCGGCTCGGCACCAGACCGCTCTTCTCGCCGAGGAGGTCGATCCCGGTCGCCTCGCCGAGTCCGAAGCGACGAGCGTGCCGACCGATGGCATCGATTCCCATCTGTTGACCGAGGTCGTAGAAGTAGATGTCGCAGGACTTCTTGATCGCCTCCCGGAGGTTGACCCAGCCGTGGCCCGCACGCTTCCAACAACGCGACCGGCGGCCGAAGTACTTCTTCGCACCACTACAAAAGACTCGGGTTTCGGGCACGATAATCCCCTCCTCCAGGCCACCCAAGGCCATCACAACCTTGAACAGGGACCCAGGGGAGTGAACGTTCTGCAGGGTTCGATTCTGAAGAGGCTGATGGGGAGCCTCGATCAGGTTGGTCCAGGCGTCTGCGTCCAGTCGACGGGCAAAGAGGTTCGGGTCGTAGGAGGGTGACGAGGCCATCACCAACACCTCTCCGTCTCGAGGATCCAGCACCACGACGGCGCCGACGCGACCGGCCAGGGCACGTTGGGCCGCCTGTTGGAGGTCGAGGTCGATGGTGAGGCGAAGGTTCTCGCCCGCCCGGGGCTGCTCCTCCTGATAGTCCCCAACTGGGCGTCCGCGACTGTCGACGATGACGACCCGTTCCCCGCGCTCGCCGCGAAGGAGTGATTGGTACTGCCGCTCGATGCCGCGGCGACCGATCTGCTCGCCGGCCTGATAAGGATTGCTCTTCTCCTGCAACTCGGCGGGGTTGACCTCCCCCAGATAGCCCAGTACATGGGCCACCTGTTCGCGGTGGCGGTAGAGGCGCTGTTGCGAGACATCGATGGCGAACTCCGGATGCTCCAACCCCACGCTTTCGAAACGGGCAACTTGCCCCAGCGAAAGGTCCTCGGCCACCAAGGCCGTCTGCCGTACCGGTCCGTCCGGTTGAGCCGCGACCCGCGCGCCGAGAGTCGATCCGTCCACCCCGAGAATCTCGCCGGCGAACTCCAAACTCGAACTGAGATCCGCGGTACCGCTAGGGTCGATCCTTAGGTTGTAGCTGGGGATGTTCTCAGCCAGAGAGCGACCCTCCCGCTCCAGGATCGTGCCGCGCGGCGCCTGGATCGGCACCTCGCGCAGACGGTTGTTCTCCGCCAGCTGTCGAAAGTCCGCCCCCTGGACCCCCTGGACGAACCAGTAGTTGGCGACGACGAGCGTCAGAGTCACCGCGAGGAGAACCATCAGGTAGCGGACTCGGCCCACCATCGCCTCCCGGTACTCTCGAGCTCTTACAACGACGGCCACGTCTACAGTCTACTCCTCGCCCCGAGGTCCAGGGACGGCATCCGTAGCGGCACCGCGACCGTTGCCAGCGTCACTTGAGGCGAAGCCTCGACCGACGGCGCCTCTGCCAGAGACCCCACTCACTGCGGGTCCGCCCCTCGATGGCGAGGAGAGCGCCGCCCAAGGCCGCGGTGGTTACGATGCGGCTCCCGACGGCGATCCACGACGGCGGTTCGGATCCACCGACAAAGAGGAAATTTAAACTCATCACGATCAGCACCTGAGCCGCGGCAGCCGCCGCGAACATCAAAACCAAAACGCTACGCTGCAGGACCACGCGCTGGCGAAGTACGGCAGCCAGGTAACCCACCAGGGTATCGGCGATGGCATAGAGCCCGAAGGTCCCTCCCATGAGCCCATCGCTCAGGAAGCCGGCGAGCATTCCTACCACCTGCCCCCCGACCGAGCCCGAAGAGAGGGCGATCCACACAACGATGACGAGCAGTAGATCGATGCTCCCGGCCATCACTTCCACATCGAAGACGCTGCCGATTCTCTGTACCACGACCTGAAGAAGGGCCGCGAGGAAGAGGCCGAGCACTGATCTAAGGACTAACAGGGGTTTCTCCCAACTCCACGGAGGGAAGCTCGACCCGCGGGAGCAAGTACGCTCCGTCGAGTAGACCGAAGTCCACCGCCGGTCGCACGTCGATGCGGTGGAACAGGTCAGTCCCCTCGCCCACGCTCTCGACAAAACCCAGCATCAGACCACGGGGATAGATGCCATCGATTCCAGCCGAAACGATGCGGTCGCCCACGCGAACGTCGGCGCCCCGGGGAACGTAGTTCATGGAGAGCGCGTTGGGTCCCGTGCCTCGAACCACCCCTTGGCGTCGGGTGCGCTCGATCATCGCACCCACGGCCGAAGCTGTGTCGCTGACCAGCTGCACCTTGGCGTAGCCACCGCGGATCACCACCACCCGCCCCACCAGGCCTCTCGGATCGACCACCGCCTGCCCGACGCTCGCTCCGTCACCACCTACAAAGAGTACCAAACTGCGTCGAGCCGAACTGTGGTCGATGAAGACCACATCTCCGACCTGAAGGTCCTGCGACGACTCCCGGGAATAGCGCAGGGCCTCGGCCAATCGTTGAAAATCCAGTTCGACCGACTGGCGACGGAGAAGCTCCCGCTCGAGTCGACTGACCGACTCTTCGAGTCGCCGGTTCTCCTGCCGCAACCAGACTTCGCGGCGTCGCCGGGCCACGAAGCCGGACACTCCGTCTTGTACCGCCACGACGAGGTGAGCAAGTGGCGCCATCGCCCCCAGCGCACCCTGCTCAACTCTCGACGGTGTCCCATCGTCGACCGAAAGCTGGCGCGAAAGGACGCCAAACTCGAAAATGAGCAGGATGACTAGAAGCCAGCGCGACCCACGGTCGTTGATCACTTGGCGAATCCCGACCCGGGTCCATCGCGCCACTGCACCGCCCGAGTAGGCCTTGGCAGAAGCAGGCATGCATGCGTTGCGAGCGCCGCGGGGCCAGACCCAAGGTGCGCCCCACGCGAAGTGGCGCCATCGTCGAGTCGGTGCAACCTGGAAGATGGCTCCGGGCTGCCAAGACCCGAAGGGCGACAAGGGCCTCCGACTACAGCGTCTAAAGGCTCGAGGTGGTTAGAGCCTTCCTGAGCGGGCCCGAGAAACCGTCCCTGGTGGCGGAAGCGCTTGCCGCAGGAGCGTGCCGACTTCTGCCCCGGACGGCTAGTGACGGGCGGGTGACGGATGGTGGCACTCAGGAGCTCGCTCCCACTACACGATCGAGACTTTTCGCAGCAGGTCAAAGTCATCGAGGACCTTGCCCGCGCCCAGCACCACCGAGGCTAAGGGATCCTCGGCCAAGACCACCGGCAGTCCCGTCTCTTCGCGGAGCCTCTGGTCTAGATTGCGTAGGAGTGCTCCGCCCCCAGACAGGACGATCCCGCGGTCCATGATGTCGGCTGAGAGTTCCGGCGGGGTGCGCTCGAGGGCCTGGCGCACGGCGTTGACGATCGTCGCCACCGGCTCGGCCAGCGCGGTGCGAATCTCCTCGTCCGAAATCTGCAGATTCTTCGGAACGCCCTCGACCAGGTCACGGCCCTTGATCTCCATGTTGAGCGGATCCTTGAGTTCGTAGGCGGAACCGATCTCCCACTTGATCGCCTCGGCGGTGCGTTCACCGATCAACAGGTTGTACTTGCGCTTGAGAAACTGGATGATGGCGTCGTCCATCTCGTTGCCCGCCACTCGGACTGAACGGCTGTAGACGGTTCCAGCCAACGAGATCACGGCAACGTCGGTGGTACCGCCGCCGATATCCACGATCATGTTGCCCGAAGGCTCGGTAATCGGAAGGCCGGCACCGATCGCTGCCATCATCGCCTGTTCGACGAGAAAAACCTCAGACGCACCGGCGCGCTCCGCCGAGTCGCGAACGGCGCGCTTTTCGACCTGGGTGATCTCGGAAGGGACGCCAATGACGATCCTCGGACGCACCAGCCTCCGGCCTCCATGGGCCTTGCGGATGAAGTGGTCGAGCATCTTCTCGGTCACCTCGAAGTCCGCGATGACTCCGTCTTTCATGGGACGGATCGGCTCGATATTCCCCGGAGTGCGACCGAGCATCTCCTTGGCCTCGGAGCCGACCGCCTCGACCTTGTTGGTGATCTTGTTGATCACCACCACCGAAGGCTCTCGCACCACAATGCCCTTGTTGCGGGCGTATACCAGCGTGTTTGCAGTTCCGAGGTCGATCGCGAGATCGTTTGAAAAGTAGCGGAGAATGGAGCCTATGGGCATGGACTATCCTTCGGGCGAATCGTCGGCGAGCGGGTAGACGATGGCCGGTTGTGCGAAGCAGATGCGGAGTCGACCCTGAAGCCAAACCGCAGGTAGCAGGAGCGTCGAGGCGACGCGTGGGCTGCAAGTCTATGGAAGTGAAGCTCCTAGCGCTAGTCCGAAGCTGCCGACGAACGTCGGAGTCGGAGATTCTCGCTCGAGGGTGCGGTTCAGTGGGACCCAGGTCCCAGCTCTCGAGCTCCGAGATGGGGTGAGGCTCATCCGAGCCGCTCTCAGGTGGACCGTGTCAATTGGATCGGTCCGCCTCGATCGTCTTCATGGGTCGCTCTGCGGCGAGCTAAGAAGTGCACTCGCCGCGCTCTCGATCGCCGCGCCGGTGTACGCCCTATCGATCAGGCTGTCCCGGTCTACTAGAGACCGTAGACATAGACTCGGCGCCGCGCTCGCGCCTCGTTGCCCGAGGCATCGGTGGCCCGCGCCTCGATGAAGTCCCAACCCGCCTGGACCAACTGAATGGTCTTGGTAAAGGAGCCGTCCGCCTCGACAACCACGGGGTCACCGTTGACCCGAACCGCGGCCCCGGCCTCGCTGGTGCCACGAACGATGAAAATACTACCGTAGGCCTGAATCTCATCGAGACTGACTTCCGGAGGCACCTGATCGACCTCATCGTCCTCACTTCGCAGCGATGCGACGCGGAAACGACTGGGTGAACTCCACGGTCCCTGTAGACCGGAGGCGCCGATCGCCGAGGTACGCCAGAAGAAACTCCCTTCGCCGCGCAGGCCCAAAGTCGCCTCGACCGTCTTCCGGTTCTCGACATCGATCACATTGTTGACGAAGAGTCGATTGCGGGAGATCTGGAGAGCGTAGTGGTCGGCTCCCCGCACCGGCTGCCAGGAGAGCAGGAGTTCCTGGGTCGAGTCGATGTCGAGGTTCTGATTCTCGCTCGGTGACAGCAGAAGCGGTGCCGGCGGTAGATCTTGAGTCTCGGAGAGGTCAGCTCCGACCTTCTGTACGGTCTGAAGAGCGGTGATCCTCCGGGTCTCTCCCCCCGAGCGGACCTCGACCGCACCTCGATAGGCGGTGAAGTTGGCCGACTTCTCGGCTTCGTCGTAAGACACGACCGCCTGGGAGTCGTCCTCGACCCGCGCCTGCGAATCAGGAGTTGCCACCCGGCTCGCGTTGCGCGCCGTGTTGAGATTGACCCAGCCGTATTCCAGAGTGATCGCCTGTTCGCCGCGACTGTCGTCCGAGGACTTGCTCACCAGGAAGAGCGTGTTGGGTCGCACGGTGTAGAGAGTTCCGTCGACGAACATGATCTCGGCCGACCCTCCATCCGCCGTCTTGACGTAGTCCCCGGAGTTCAAGGTCTCGCGGGTCCGAGCTGTACGCCAGTCACCGCTCTCACCTCGGCGAAACTCCACCCGCCCCTGAACGGCGATGAACTGCGCCTCTCCGGTTTCATCCTGGCGGCGAGAAGCATCACGGATCGATAGCAGTACGTCGCCGCAACGCCGACCGATATCGAGTGCACTGCGATAGTGCTTCTCGGCGAAGTGCTGGCGGGCTGCCTGGAGATCAGCCCACGCCGCCTCGTACTCGAGCTGGAACTGGGCGCCGCCAGAGTCGCCTCGCAACTGTTGAAACAAGACGCTATCCTCGTCTAGGACCCGTGCCGCCTCATCCCGCAGCCCTTGTCGCTCCAGGTACTGGACACCGAAATATCCCATTCCGGCGAGGGCCACAAGGACGAAGAAAAAGCCCCAACCGCGTAGGGTGTCTACCGAGACCTTGTACCAGTCTCGGTCTTTCTTGGCCCGGTTTGATTCGCCTCGACTCAACGTCCCTCGTCTCCAAGTGCTGTTCTCGCACTTTGGATACTAGCACGCGACCGTACGTGCAAAACCGCCCCGGGCGGGGGGATCGTTGGCAACGGCCTCGCCATCCCGGCCTGATTCTTGCTCTCTTCTTGCCCGACTGCTAAAGTGCCGATCCGCCTCCGGGCTTTGCTGTGCCGACCCTTGCCTTGGCCCAGCGGTACCCTCTAAACCAAGGAAACGCTCATGCTCAAAGTCTTCCGTGATTCGATGAAATACCTGGCCTGGATCCTCTGGGCCGTGATCGCTGTCTTCATCCTGTTCGTCTTCGTCGACTTCGGCGGCAGCATGCCCGGCGCCCAGCCCAACCGCTCCGCCGCGACGGTGGGGGATCAGTCTGTTTCCTATCGCGAGCTGGAGCGTGAGCACCGCAACCTCGAAGAGGACATGCGCTCGCGACTCGGCGACCAGTACACCCCCGAACTCGCCGAGCAACTCCAACTCCCGATGCAGGCCCTGAACCGCATCATCGACCGCAAGGTCATGTTGGCTGAGGCCGAGCGACTGAAGCTCACCGTCTCCGACCAAGAGCTTCAGAAGTACATCCTCGACCTACCTGTCTTCAAGAACGGCGACAAGTTCGTTGGACAGGAAGCCTACGATCGATTCCTGCGACGCCTCAACTACACCCCGGACACCTTCGAAGCCGAGATCCGCAACCAGCTTCTCGTCGAGCGGCTGGTGGCGACCCTGGAGAGTTCCCTCGCCGTTTCCGACCAAGCGGTGGAGAAGCGTTACCGCGAGCAGGCCGAACGCGCCTCGATCCGGTACGTGGCCCTGCCGGGCACGACCCTACGTGCCGAGGCCAAGCCCACTCCCGAAGAACTCGAAGCGTATTTCGAAGCCCACCGCGAGGACCTCCGCATCCCAGAGGAGCGGACCGCAGACTATCTGCTCGTCGACACCCGCAAGGTGCGCGAGACCCTAGAGGTCGGCGACGAGGCGATCGCTACCTACTTCTCGGAACACAAAGCGGAGTACTTCGAGCAAGAACAGGTTCAAGCGCGCCACATCCTGATCGGCACCAGTGAGCGCACTCCCGCCGAGGCCGAAGCGCTCACTCTCGAGCTCCTCGAGCGCATTCGAGGAGGCGAAGACTTCGCCGTCATCGCGCGCGAACTCTCCGACGACCCCGGCAGCAAGACGCGAGGTGGAGACCTGGGGTACTTCGGTCGGGGCCGCATGGTCGCCCCCTTCGAAACTGCTGCCTTCGATGCCGCCGTCGGTGACATGGTTGGACCGGTACAGAGTCAGTTCGGGTACCACATCATCGAGGTTCAGGATCACAAAGCCGAGCACCAGCGTCCTCTCGAGGAAGTGCGGGACCTGATCTCCAATCGCCTCGCTTCGGACCTCGCCGCGACGCGTGCCGAAGAGATCGTCCGCCAGCTCCATGACCAGTTGATCGGGGAAACCCCCCGCACGATGGCCGAACTCGCCGAGGAGAACGAAGCGGTCGAGACCGGCAAAACGCGCCCGTTCCGCGCGGAAGGATCCATCCTGCCGCTTGGCAACGCTCCCGCGCTCAACCCGCAGGCCTTCGGCCTCGAAGTGGGAGGGATCACTGAGCCCGCCCAGGCGGGTCGCGGCTGGGTAGTCCTGCAGCTCGCCGAGATCCTCCCCGAGCACCTTCCCGAGTACAACGAGGTGCAGGGGCAGGTACGACGCAACGTGGTGGAAGAGCAGGCGGCAGAGCTCGCTGTCCAGCGGTTGATTGCGGCCCAAGCCGAGGCTGAGGGTGCCGACGATCTCCTCGCCGCGGTCGCCGAAGCGGTGGGTCAGACCGTGGTCGACAGCCCCCTTTTCGGACAGGGGGGAACGATCCCTCAGTTGGGAAGAGCTACCGAACTCGTCAAAGCTGTCTTCGCGAGCGAGGAGGGCGACTACGGCAAGCCGGTGGTCCAAAACGGCAAGGCGATTCTCTACCAGGTAAGCCAGCGTCATCACTTCTCTAGCGAGGAGCTCGAATCGCGCCGCTCTCAGCTGCGTCAGCAGATGGTGAACGAACAGCTACAGTCGGTACTTGGCGCCCTGGTCAATCGCCGCAAGGACGAACTCGGCGTCGAGTACGACCGTGGCCTGCTCGAGGACTTGAACATCCTCGGCGAGCCCCAACAGGGCTAAGTCACCGTTGATCGCTCACCTGCGCGGCCTTCTCCTCTCGCTGACTCCCGAGGAGGCGGTCCTCGACGTTGGTGGTGTGGGCTACCAGCTGCAGATTCCACTCTCGACCTACTATCGGCTCGAGGGACTCCAACGCGACCAGGACGTCGCGCTATTCGTCTACACCCATGTGCGGGAAGACACGATCTCACTCTTCGGCTTCACCTCGCCCGACGAGCGCAGCCTCTTTCAACGCCTGATCGGGGTTAGCGGCATCGGACCCAAGCTCGGTCGCGTCATCCTTTCCGGTTTGGCCCCCGGCGATCTTGTCGCCGCCCTGGAGAGCGGAGATGCCGCTCGCCTCGCCACCACTCCAGGAGTTGGTAAGAAGACCGCCGAACGGATGATCCTGGAACTGCGTGACAAGGTGGCGGACCTGCGCTCCGGTCCCGCCGAAGTCGCCGTCTCGCCGAGCACGCCAGACGACGACCTCATGGCTGCCCTCGAGAGTCTCGGTTATCGTCCCAGGGAGGCGGAAAGGGCGGTGGCCGCGGTCGCCGACGAGGCGCCCGATGCCGAGCTGGGCGTGCGCCTTCGGCTCGCTCTCAAGCAGCTCTCCAAGGTCTAGGGGTCGATTCCCTGTCTTGGGTCGACTCACTAACGGGACGCTGGACCGGCAGAGCACGCCGGGGCTCAACTCCGGAAGCGTCGGTCGTCCCGCTGCGTCCTCTATACTTCTGAGGTGACCGACTCCCCCCGCCTCCTGACCGGATCCGGTGACCCCGACGAGCTCTCTCTCGAGGTCACCCTGCGACCGCAGAACCTCGACGACTACGTGGGCCAGCGGAGCCTTGTCGACAACCTCAGGGTCTTCATTCAAGCGGCCCAGGGGCGGCAAGAGAGCCTTGATCACGTCTTGCTGTTCGGGCCTCCGGGACTCGGCAAGACCACCTTGGCCCACATCATCGCGCGGGAGATGGACGTTCCGCTGCGCTCGACTTCCGGTCCGGTACTGGAACGCGCCGGCGACCTCGACGCCATCCTCACCAACCTCGAGCCCGGCGACGTGCTCTTCATCGACGAGATCCATCGCCTGAGCGCCACCGTCGAGGAGATCCTCTATCCGGCCCTCGAGGACTTCCAGCTCGACCTCGTCCTCGGGCAGGGTCCCGCGGCCCGCACCGTCAAGCTCGAGTTGCCCCGCTTTACGCTGGTAGCGGCGACGACGCGCGCCGGACTGATTACGGCGCCTCTGCGAGCTCGCTTCGGGATCGTCCATCGCCTCGACTTCTACAGCGCCGACGACCTCGCAACCATCGTCTCGCGGTCTGCCCGGCTGCTCGGCATCCAAACCGAGGCTCAGGGCGCCCAGGAGATAGCTCGCCGGAGTCGTGGCACGCCCCGCATCGCCAACCGGCTGCTGCGACGCGTTCGAGACTTCGCCGAGGTCCACGGCGAAGGCGTCATCGACCTCGCTATGGCCAAGCGAGGCCTCGCCCTTCTCGAAGTCGACGAGTTCGGTTTCGACGAGGTGGACCGCAAGATCCTCGACACCCTGATCCAACACTACGACGGCGGACCGGCCGGGATCTCCGCCCTGGCCGCAACCATCGGTGAAGATCGCGGAACTCTCGAGGACCTCTACGAGCCCTTCCTTATCCAGGAGGGTTTCCTCCAGCGCACTCCGAGGGGGCGCGTGGCAACCCGACGGGCCTACGAGCACTTGGGCCACTCCGTGCCTCGGGCCCCCAGCGCTAATCGGTCACTCTTCTAGGTCGCTTGGCCGACTTTACCCATCCCCCCCGCTAGGCTGACGACAAAACCATGCGATCAGCCGCCTTGATCTACAACCCGATGTCGGGCAAGCGGCGCTCCGCCGGATGGGCGAGCGACCTCGCCGAGCAGCTCACCGCTGCCGGTTGGCAGGTCCAGGCGAGTGCGACCGACGCCCCCGGCGCCGCGACCCACCGGGCTCGCCAGTTGGCGCACAGCGGCGGCGTCGATACGGTCTTTGCCCTCGGCGGTGATGGCACCTTGCGTGAGGTGGCGATCGGTTTGCTGGGGTCCGGCGTCGCTCTCGGTCCGCTACCCGGTGGGACCACCAACGTCCTCACTCGGTCCTTGGGGCTTTCCGCCGACCCCCGCCGTGCCCTGCACCAACTCCTCGACGGTCGCAACGCGACCTGGCGGGTCGGCCTTTGCGGCTCGACCCCGTTTCTGATGATGGCATCAGCCGGCTACGACGCCGAGGTCGTCCACCGCATGGACGGAGAGGCCAAGGCGCGGTGGGGACGCTTGGCGGTGGGTGCTCTCGGACTCTCGACCTGGTGGCGCTACCGCTACCCGCGCTTCGAGGCATCGACCGCGGAGGGAGAGAAGCTGCCCGCCCATTTCGCGGCGGTGTGCAACATCCCACTCTACGGAGGATCGTTTGTTCTCGCGCCGGACGCCGACCCGACCGCGGAGACACTTCAACTCGTCACCCACGCGAGTCCGGGCCGCGCCGCCTCCCTCGGTTTCGCGCTCGATCTGGCCTTGGGCCGCCACCTGCGACGGAAGGATGTCGAAGTCCGGACGACGCTCGCGGTGACCCTCTCCGGGCCACCCGAAGTCCTGCTTCAGATCGACGGGGATGCCTGCACCGAACAACTTCCAGTACGGATCTCGGTGGCGCCTGAGACTCTCGAGCTCCTGGTACCCAACTAGCGAGCAGAACGGCGAGGGTCCGCGAAGCCTTCTAGCGCAGATTGGTTTCCGCCCAGGCATGGGCGAACAGGATCCGCCACAGGGCGGCGGAGGCATCGAGGCGTCCGGCCAGGTGGTGAGCAAAGCGTCGCTTCGCCTCGTTGCGCTCGTAGTACTCCCAGATCGGACTGCTCGTATCGGCCAGGGTTGCCATCATCTTGCCTCGCAGCTCGTGACGGAACCAGTGCTCGAGTGGTACCGCGAATCCCTGCTTCGGACGGTTCAGGAGCTCCTCGG
>JAIOJS010000396.1 GCA_019911795.1 Thermoanaerobaculia bacterium
GTCGTGTTCTGTGCGGATAGGACACCCGCAGTCAGTATCAGCAAGCCGACCAACGAGAGGGTGAGAAGACGGAACGAGTGGCGCGAACGAGGTGTCATGGAGTTGCCTTCCTGAGCCGGAGTTGAGGGCGCCGAGTTGCAGTCTCGAGCGCCCTGGGTTGGGTCCTGTTCATCGCGAAAGGTGGGTCGAATGGAAGTCCTAGTGGCCGTGGGTTGTTCGAGGTTCTCGGGAACCTCGGAGAATCGTCGAGAACCAAGGCCCAAAAAGCCAATATGAGGTGGAGATCAGAGACCGGGGCGCTCGCCTTCGGCGACATTTCTGTCCCATCAATCCAAGATTGTTGCCAAAACCTGTATTGGAGTATAAGGGGATCGAGCCCGGTTGTGAACGATCTGTCACAGACCATCCATCCAGTCCGTCGCGGGAAGGGATCGCAGGCGCGATATGCTGGGGTCATGAGTAGCGAATCCAGGGGCAGGGTCGGCTTGGTCACCGGGGGAAGTCGTGGCATTGGCCGTGCCGTGGTCGAGGAACTGCTCGGAGCAGAACTGGAGGTCTGGTTCTGCAGTCGGAGTTCGAGATCGGTCGACGAAGCTGTCGCCAGCCTGACCTCCCGCTGGGGTGATCGCGTACGGGGCCGGGTTGTCGACGTTCGAGACGCGGACGCGGTGTCGTGCTTCGTCGCCGAGGTCGCGGCGACTGCCGGCGGAATAGACTGCCTGGTCAACAACGCTGGTCTCGGTCGATTCGGCTCGATCGATCAGCTGTCGCGGGAGGACTGGGATCTGGTCCTGCGGACGAACCTGGACGGTTGCTTCAATACCCTGCGGGCGGTCGCGCCTTTGATGATCGAGCAGCGGTCTGGGTGGATCTTCAACGTGGCATCGCTCGCCTCCAAGCATCCGTTTGCCGGGGGCGCGGCTTACAACGCCAGCAAGTACGGACTGTTGGGGCTGTCCGAGGCTGCGATGCTCGATCTCCGCCCCCACGGCGTGCGGGTGACGACGATCCTGCCGGGCAGCGTCGATACCGACTTCCGTCTACCGGGAAGGAAGGCCACGACCGACTGGATGCTCCGGCCTGAGGACGTAGCCCAGATCATCGCCGACTTCCTGAGGTATCCGGCGCGAGCGCTGCCGAGCCAGATCGAGATCCGCCCATCTCAGACTGGGAGTTAGAGGAGGCCTCGAGGAAGCCGACGGGGGCTAGGTCACCGCCACCCGGCGGATCAGACGACGATAGAGCCAGGGCGCAAGTCGTGCGATCCATGCCATCGCCACCTCGCGCCCCCCGATCAAGACCTGGGCTCGACCCGCGTCGATCGCCTTGACGACCCGGCGAGCACACTCTTCTGGCTTCATCCCCTCGGCCTGAGCTCGATCGAGGGTCCCCTGTTCCGAACCATCCCCGGTGAGGGCGTGGTACGTGATCTCCGTTCTCACGAAGCCGGGGCACACCATGGTGACGCGGATGCCTCGGCCGTAGAGTTCGGCGCGTAGGCTCTCGAAGTATCCATGAAGACCGTGCTTGGCCGCCGAGTAGGCGGACCGCTTCGGGGTGCCGAAAAGACCCACCAGGCTGGACACCACGACGAATCGTCCGCCACCGGCCTCGATCATCGTCGGGAGGGCGGCCTGGGTCAGGCTGATCGATCCGATCAGGTCGACGTCGACCAGTCTCCGAACAACGGACAACTCGGTGTCGACCACGAGGCTACGCTGGCTGATCCCGGCGTTGTGTACCAGGATATCGATGCGGCCGAATCGGTCCAGCACCGTTTTGACGGCAACGGCATGGGACTCAAAATCGGTGAGGTCCAGCGGCAGTACGAAGACATCGCCATCCAGTTCTGCGGCGAGAGCTTCGAGACGATCGACGCGCCGGGCGGAGAGGACCAAGAGATCGTTCCGTGCGGAGAACTCATGAGCGAGCGCGGCTCCGATGCCCGAGGAGGCCCCGGTGATCCAAACCACTCGCGGTGTCTTGTCGTTCTCGGTCCTGTCGTTCACGCGTTCCCCTTTGGTCGAGTCCGATCGAGACTTGATCCTAGCGTTCCGGTTCTTCCTACGGGAGATAGCATAGAGCGATGGCTACGCGGGACGAAGCCACCGGACCCAGAGGCCGAGGTGCGTCCGACAACCCACCCAATCGCTTCGACCGTATCTCGGTCCACTTGGATGAGAGACCAAGTGGTGTGGTTGCCTCGGAGTATTTCGAAGATTCCACTCGGTCGATCATCTCTCACAATGCGAGTCCGGATGTGGGGTTCGAGGCGTCCCTCAATCCCTACCGCGGCTGCGAGCACGGCTGCATCTATTGCTATGCGCGCCCGACCCACGAGCATCTCGGCTTCTCGGCTGGCCTCGACTTCGAGAGTCGGATCGTCGTCAAATCGCAGGCGCCGGAGCTCCTACGGGCTGAACTCTCTCGCCCTCGCTACCAACCCAAGCCGCTGGCGATGAGCGGGGTCACTGACCCTTATCAACCGGTGGAGAAGGAACTGCGTATCACTCGGGGCTGCCTGGAGGTCCTCGCTGAACACCGACACCCGGTTCTGGTGATCACCAAGGGTCACCTGGTCACCCGAGACATCGATCTCCTGGCTGACCTGGCGCACTATCAGGCTGCGGCGGTGCGCATCTCGATCACAACTCTCGATGGCGACCTCTCGCGTCGGATGGAGCCCCGAGCCCCCCACCCTCGCGAGAGGCTACGGGCCTTGAAGGCGCTGAGCGAAGCCGGCATTCCCTGTGGCGTTCTTGTGAGTCCGATCCTGCCTGGTCTGACGGAGCACGAGATGCCCGCCATTCTAGAAGCCGCCCACGACGCAGGAGCGACGGCGGCGTCCTACATCCTCCTGCGCCTGCCAGGAGCGGTCGCCGGGTTGTTTGAGGACTGGTTGACTCAACACTTTCCAGATCGACGAGAGCGTGTTCTCGCTCGTCAACGCGAGATCCGCTCGGGGCAGCTGAACGACTCGAGATTCGGACATCGAATGCGCGGCGACGGAACCTACGCCGAACAGATCTCCAACCTGTTTCGAGTCTCGGCTCGGCGTCTCGGTTTCGGCCCCTCGCCGGCCAGCCTCTCGACCGCCGGTTTCCGCCGAATCGGCACCCAAAGGACTCTGTTTCAGAGCACCGACTAGCCTGACTAGATTCGGCCGGGGCGAACAGTCAACAGGACCTTGACGCCCCAGGCACGACGGGGTGTTCTACTCGTACCGGAGCGCCTCAATGGGGTCGAGTTCGGCCGCGCGCCGTGCCGGATAGACTCCGGAGATCAGGCCGACTGCGATAGCGACGCCGGAGGCGAGAAGGACTGAGCCCAAGGTCACCACCGTGGTCCAGCCGGCGGCCGCGGCGACGATGCGTGCGATCAGGGTGCCCATTAGGATCCCGGCGAGACCGCCGAGGACACTTAGGGTAAAGGCCTCGACAAGAAACTGGACCACAATGTCGCGCTGTCGAGCGCCGACCGCCCGACGCACGCCGATCTCACGCGTACGTTCGAGAACGCTGGCTAGCATGATGTTCATGATACCGATGCCGCCGACGATCAGTGAGATCCCGGCGATGCAACCCATCACCAGGTTGAACATCTGCTGGGTGCGTTGGCTCTCGGCCAGGAGCGCTTCCGGAACGATGAGTTCGAAGTCGTCGGCGCCGGCGTGCAGATGATCGAGAAGGTCGTGAATCACCGCGGCGGTCGATGCGGCTTTCGCACCCGGTCTCAGACGCACGATCAGTTCGTCGATGGGCGAGGCGAGGAGGTCGCGATCGAACTTGCGGCGGGCGGTGGACACCGGCAGGTAGATCGTCGTCGAGGTGGATCCGAGTTCGACCCCCTGGAAGGACTCCGCCTCGCCCAGGGCGGGAGCCAGAACCCCGATCACCTCGAGCCAGATATCGTCGATCTTGATATCCAGACCGATGGCGGGTCCGAAGCCGAACAGGGAGCGCCGCGTCGCGGCTCCGAGGACGGCGACCTGGGCGTGTCGAGCCTCGTCCTCGGGATCGAGAAAGCGCCCTTCGGCGAGATTCAGGTCGGCGAGGGTGCGATAGCTGGCGACGACACCTAGCACCGCGGCCGCAGCTGTACCCTGGCGCGAGAAAACCTGACGTGCATTGATCTCTACGGTTGGAGCGACCAGTTCGACCTCGGGGACGGTGTCGGCGATCGCTTCGGCGTCGCGCATCGACACCCCGACCGAGGTCTTGCGAATCTCCTGCGCGTCGGCCTCGCGGAGTTCCTTGGCCCGGACCACGACGTTGTCGAGGCCGACGCGCAGGAGATTCGC
>JAIOJS010000397.1 GCA_019911795.1 Thermoanaerobaculia bacterium
CCCCCACCGTGACCACGGCCAGTGCCAGTCCGCCCGAGGACCACTTCATCGTCATCGTGGTGGACAATCTCAACATCCGTCCCTTCAACCGCAAGCGAGTCTTCGGTCAACTGCGATCCTTCCTACGCAACAACGTCGCCCCTGACGACCTGGTCATGCTGGCGACCCTGAACCGCAACTTCAAGGTTCGCGAAGGCTTCACCCGCGACACTTCGCTGATCACGCGCGCGCTCATCGAAATCGAATCCGAAGTCACCGGGGGTCCGGGGCAAGACGGTGACCGGGCAGACTTCTTCCAATCGATCAAGCAGGCGGACAGCGTGAGTTCGGCGATGGGCCGCGCCCGCATGTATGCTCTCGAGTACAGCAACGATGCCCGGGCAACCCTCAGCGGCCTGGATGATCTGGTGAGCAGCCTGGGCGGCCTCGAGGGACGCAAGGCGCTGCTCTACGTCAGCGACGGAGTCCCCATGGTGGCGGGCGAAGACGCCTTCGTCGCGGTGGGCGAGACCTTTGACGACACCTCGGCGATCACCGGAGCTCGAGAGTTCGATCTGACGAGAAACTTTCAACAAGTGGCGACCCACGCCAACACCAACCGGGTGACGTTCTATACCATCGACGCCACCGGACTTCGCGCCCCCACGGCTACCGCCGCCGAGCATGGACGTCAAGGTCCGTCACCCGCCGTCGAGGACCGGTACCAGCACAATCTGCAAGCACCGCTACGGCAGCTCGCCGACATTACCGGGGGACAGGCAATCTTGAATACGAACGACGTTGGCCCTGCCCTCGAGCGAGCCAGTCAGGACTTCTACAGCTACTACTCCTTGGGCTATCGCCCCTCGCACGCCGGCGACGGCCGCTACCACGACATCAAGGTCAAGGTGAATCGCAAGGGACTCGATGTTCGGCACCGGCAGGGCTACCGAGACAGGAGTACGGCGCAGCGGATGATCGAGGGTACGGAATCCGCACTGCTCTACGGACAAGCCAAGAACAGGCTGGAGGTCGTCCTTGCGGCACAACCATCGATCCCCGACGACGATGGGCGCTTCATCGTCCCCATCGATGTCCGAATCCCGATCGGCAAGATCACTCTGGTTCCGAGTGGTGACGTGCACCTAGGCCGTCTCCGGATATTTGTGGGGGTCGTCGACGAGGAGGGTCGGCAGTCACCGATCGAGGGGAGTCCCCTGCTGATCGAGATCCCGGCCGCGGATATCGCAGCCGCCCGCGAGCAATCATGGATTCACGACGTTCGCTTGATGATGCGCCCCGGCGCTCAGCGCGTCACCGTCGGCGTCCTCGATGAATTGGCCGGGGTGCAGTCCTACACCAGTGGAGTGATCCAGGTCCCGTAATCAACTGAGTCCCGCAATCAACTGGAAAGGGTCGCCTGGGCGTCGACGCGAGTTGTCCAACAACGATTCCTCGCTAGAGGGCTAGGTCTCGGGCACGGGACGGCCCAGGCACCGTCATTCTTGACAGTTCAGTGACAGGTCGGTAGATTCTCACTAACTCAGCACCAAATCCCCGCTCGTTCAACGAATCGACCTATCTCAACCGATAGACGCGTCGGAACCTTGTAGCAGCAATGCCTCTATCAGTTGTATCGCAATCCCTTCCTCGATGTGTCGCTTCGATCCATATTCTTGAATTCGGAATTCAAAATTGTGACCCAGGGGGTCTCCGATCCTCGCCTTACAGCGAGGAGCCTCAACCACTAGTACGCACGAGATCCAGAAAGTTTCATGGGTGCGCCGCCCCTAGACCGGTCACCCTTGTGATCTAACGAACGACTGGTACGGATCGTGCTCTCTACAGAAGATGAAACACCAAACGTTCTGTCGCGACGCGAACCAGACAGGACCCCATGACAGGACTCAACACAGTTTCTTGAGAGTAAGATCAACAACCTCGAAACTTTGAATAACTGCCAACCCTTCGGAGCGTTTCCGCAGGAGCGGCGTCTCGGTTCGAACGGACCGATCACCGGAACGAGAGAAACGCCTCTCGGTCCATTTGAAGGAGCAATCGAATGCAGAAAGTCTACTTAGGAGTCAGAGTGGCGATCATCGCCGCCCTCGTCTTCGCCCTCGCCGGCCCTGCCGTCCTCGCCCAAGAGGTCAGCGGATCGGTCGATGGAACGGTCAAGGGACCCAACGGAGCAGCGATGCCCGGCGTCCTCGTGACCCTCACCGGTGATGGTTTCCCCGCGGGAAACTCGGTCATGACCAACGACAACGGTCGCTACCGATACGCCACCGTGCCTCCGGGCAACTACACTCTGCGAGCCTCGCTGGATGGTTTCGCGGATGCGGAGATCCCATCGTTCCGCGTCAACCTCGGTTCCACCGTGACCATCGCAATTCCGATGCAGCTCTCCGCGGTCGAAGAGGTCATCGTCGTCACTGGCGACGTGCCCCTCTTCTCCATCACGGGCAGTGAGACCACGGCGACCATCGCCGACGAGTGGATCGATAAGATGCCCCTCGGACGCGACTTCACCTCCGCTATCGACCAGGCGGCCGGCGCCAACACCGAGAGCACGCTTCTCGGTGGTATCTCCATCGACGGTTCCTCCGGTTCCGAGAACCGCTTCATCGTCGACGGTATGGACACCACCAACATCCAGGAAGGTGTCTCCCAGAAGCGCGTCATTACCGACTTCATCGAAGAAGTCCAGGTCAAGCAGGGTGGTTACATGGCCGAATTCGGCGGTTCCACCGGCGGTGTGATCAGCGCCGTCACCAAGCAGGGTGGTAGCGACTTCACCGGCGACGTCCACGTCTACGCCGAGAACAACGACTGGGACGGCGACGTCCGTCCTGTGTTGCAGCACAACCCACAGACCGGCGCTGCCGAGCTCAAGGTCTTCGATGACGACAAGCGCGACCGCATCGAGCCCGGGTTCACCCTCGGTGGACCACTGCATCGGGATCACATGTGGTTCTTCCTCGGCTACTCGCCGGCGACAATCAACACCGATCGCACCGTGACCTTCCTCAGCGACGGGAATACCCAGACCTACAAGTCCAAGACCGAGAATGAGTACGCCACCGCGAACTTGACCGGCTCCTACGGCAAGGTCTACTTCCGTCTCGGCGGCAACCTCGACGATCAAACGATCGACAACGTGGCGCTTCCGAGCCGCAACGGTACCGGATCGCAGGACCCGGAAACCTACAACACTGACCGTGACTCTCCTGGCCTCTCCTACACGGCGAGCGTTGACTTCTTGGCCACCGCCAGCTGGTCGGCAAGCCTTCGGGGCGGGCATTTCGAGTACGACACTCTGGACTCCGGCTTCAACACCGGCGTCTGGGCTGGCCCCTCCACCGCTTCTCGCGGTACGGCCTGCCAGCAGTTCCCTGCCGACTGTATTCCTGCCCAGGACTACCCGCTCGCCACGATCCCGAGCCACCCCGACAACAGTGGGGCGGTGTTCGACTTCTTCCAGCGCGAGACTCTTGCAGTGGACACCACGCTCTTCGTCGAAGACCTCGGTGGCGACCATGAGTTCAAGCTCGGCGTGCAACAGGAGAACCTCGAGAACCACGTTCTCAACGGCTACTCCAACACCCGGATCCTGTTCTACATCGATGCCCCTCGGACCAACCTCTTCGGTGAAACGGTATCGGGAACCTTCGGCGCTTACCGAGTGTTCCAGATCGCTACCCAGACGATCGACCCGGTCCAGTCCGAGAATCTAGGCGTCTTCGTGCAGGACTCCTGGCGTGTGACGGACCGACTGACCCTCAACGTCGGTGTTCGTTCTGAGGAGGAGAATGTGCCTTCGTTCGCCGCTTCCTCCGCCATTCCGTCGACCGCCATCGAGTTCGGGCTCAGCGACAAGATCGCCCCCCGCCTCGGCGCCGCCTACGACATCCTGGGTGACGGTACCTGGAAGGCCTACGCCTCCTACGGTGTCTTCTACGACATCACCAAGCTGGAGATGCCCCGTGGATCCTTCGGTGGTGACAAGTGGGTCGACTACTACTACGGGTTGGAGACGCTCGACTTCGAGAGCATCATCAGCACCTGTCACGTGGTCGAAAACTCCTCGGACGTGCTGCCCGCCGGCTGTTCAGGAGACTTCCTCTACCTGGTCGACCAACGGCATCCTTCGAACGATCCCGCGGATTCGACGATCGATCCGAACCTCAAGCCGATGGAATCCAACGAGATTACCCTCGGCGTCGAGCACCTGCTCGGTCGCAACATGACGGTCGGAGCCCGCTACGTTCACAAGGAGCTCAAGCGGACCATCGAGGACGTTGGTGTCAACGTTCCCGGCGTCGGTACCACCTACTTCATCGCCAATCCCGGCGAAGGTATTGCCAAGGACATTCTCGGCCCCGGATTCCCCAACCAGCCCAAGGCGGTGCGGGACTACGACGGTCTGACCCTGACCCTGCGCAAGAACTTCTCCAACAACTGGGGCTTCAACGCGACCTACACCTACAGCGAGCTGACCGGTAACTACTCCGGTCTGTCCAGCTCGGATGAGCTCGGTCGTACCTCCCCCAACGTCAACCGCTTCTTCGATGGTCTGCAGAACACCTTCGATCAGAACGGTAACGAGGTTCTTGGCAAGCTCGGTTCCGACCGGCCTCACCAGTTCAAGGCACAGGTGCTCTACGCTATGCCTTGGGGAACCTTCCTCGGTCTCAACCAGCAGATCTCCTCGGGTGTTCCTATCTCCACGGAGTATGAGGTAGCCCCTGGTCTGCCGTTCTTCCCCTTCGGTCGTGGCGACCGCGGGCGTACCGAGACCTTCACCCAGACCGACCTGAACCTGTCTCACAAGTTCTCGTTCGGTAGCGACTACGGGCTCGAGTTCTCGTTGAACATCAGCAACTTGTTCGATGAGAGCAACGTGATCTCGATCTACAACAGCGGTGTCGACCAGGACCTTCCCCTGAGCGATGCAGAGTTCTTCGCCGGATTCAACGCTGATCAGGTCATCGCCGACAACGACATTTCGCGGGACGACCTTTTCGGTCTGCCCGAGGCCTACCAGGCCCGTCGCAATGTCCGCCTCGGAGTGAAGTTCACCTTCTAAGGTCACTTCACAGCGGTGGCGGGCTTAGGCTTCGCCATCGTTCGGGATAGAACCGAGGGGAGGGGCGTCAGCGTCCCTCCCCTTTTTCTTGCCCCCGACACGCCACTCTTCCCCGCATTCGACTCAGCATCACGATCCACGCAGATCTCAGCTTCGCCACGCCCTACGACTAGAATTCAGTCCATGACGCAACCGCTAAACCATCGACTCGCCCTCGTGCTTTCCGGCTTCCTCCTCGTGACGGTATCGAGCATGGCCGCGCAGACCGCGACCGAACAGACCTCAACCGAACCGAGCTCGGCTTCACAGACTTCGGCTTCACAGAGCGACATTCCAGGAGACGATACTCCGTTCTTCAACGAAGTGATGGAGGTCGATGTAGTCAATGTGGATGTCTTCGTCACCGACAAGGGGAACCCCGTGCTCGACCTCACCGAGAGTGATTTCGAAGTCTTCGAGGATGGGAAGCCGGTCGTCATCACCAATTTCCGGATCGTCCGCCCCAAGACGCAGAGCGAACGACTGGCCGAGCGCAACGTCATCCCGACCACCGATGTCGAGGCCCCCCGCCCCGGGATGGCACCCGCCGCGCTCGATCCCGCATCCGCCCTCCACCTGATCCTCTACGTCGACAACGACTTCATACGCTCCAACAACCGGCTTCGTGTCCTGCACGACCT
>JAIOJS010000398.1 GCA_019911795.1 Thermoanaerobaculia bacterium
CACTTTCTTCGGCTAGACGACGAATGCGTTCGCTTCGAGCCTTGGGGCGGCTCGCACTCGAGATGGCTCGCGGTTACCTGGGCTACTACTCCGATATCGAGTTCGATCTGTCGGGGTTGCCGGACGAGGTTCTCAACGGCGCGGTCGAAGTCGGACGCGCGTGCGTTGCCAAGAGTCATCGCAACACGCAGGTCCTCTTCCTCCTCTGGCGGGGCTTGGCCCTCTACATGGCGACCAGCCGCAAACGCTATCTGTTTGGTTGTAGCTCTTTGACCAGTCAGGACCCGGCCGTCGGTTGCACCTTTCTGGGCCTCTTGGAGCGCCGGGGACATCTCCATCCCGAATGGGCAGTGCGTCCCAGGCCCGGGTTCGAGTGCTGGCCGGAGGGAGCGCCGCCGCCGATCGGTGACGAAGTACCGCCACCCCCGCTGTTCAGGATCTACCTCCGCCACGGCGCCAAGGTGTGTGGATTGCCCGCCATCGATCGCGAGTTCGGCACCATCGATTTCCTCGTGCTCTTCGACGTCGATGCGATGAGTCCGAAGATGTTCCGCACTTTCTTCGGCTAGACGACGAATGCGTTCGCTTCGAGCCTTGGGGCGGCTCGCACTGCTTCTGCCGCTCTTCCTGGGGTTCTACTTCTCGTGGATGTTGGGTTCCGGGATCCTCTTGCCCTTCGGGAGAGCCCGACGGCGCTGGCGCAACTGGCACTTCCAGCATTGGACCGGAGGCATCTTGAGGATCTTGCGAATCCGCGTGCAGGCTTTTGGCTCGATCCCTCGACCCCCCTTTCTGCTAGTCACCAACCACCTCTCCTACGTCGATGTTCTCGTCCTGGCTAGCCTTCTTCCCAACACGGTCTTCATCGCCAAGTCCGAGGTCGCCAAGTGGCCGGTGATTGGGCACCTCTGCCGCGGCATGGGCACCCTCTTCGTCGACCGTGGAATACGACGTGACGTTCCGAGGATGGTGGCGGCGATGAAGGCACGCGTCACGGAGGGCTGGGGAGTTGTTCTGTTTCCCGAAGGGACGAGTACCTCCGGGGGTTCAGTGGGTCCGTTCAAGCCGAGCCTTCTCGAGGCTTCGGCCGCCTCGGGCTTTCCGGTGCACTACGCCGCCCTGAACTATCGGACCACTCCACCGGATGAAGCAGCCGCCACCGCGATATGCTGGTGGGGCGAGATGGACTTCTCACCGCATCTGTTTAAACTCGCTCATCTCAGCCAGGGGGAAGCGCGGGTCGACTTCGCGAGTGAACCCGTTCTCCTCGCGGACCGTAAACTATTGGCCGGAGCCCTCCATCGCGGAGTGCTCAGCATCTTTCGCCCCACCCATCCTCCGGGAGAAGCAGTTTGAGTTCGATCGATCAAAGCCGAGCCGTCCTGAGCCAAGGGATCCAACTTCTCGACGTCTTACCGGAAGGGCTCTATGGGGCCAGTGATTCCGAGGGTGGCAGCGGAATGGGGCCGCACTTGCGACACTGCATCGAGTTCTACCGCTGTTTTCTGTCCGGCCTTGGCGAAGGAAGGGTCGACTACGACGGGAGGCAGCGGGAGCGGGCGCTGGAGCTGGACCCGGTTCGAGCGCGGGCCGCCCTCGCGAGCATCGAGCGGGAACTCGCAGCCGTCGCCGAGGGATTGGTTCTCGAGCGCAGCTTGATCGTCCGTAGTGATGCCGAGACTCCAGCTCCCGAATCCTGGTGTCCGTCGAGTGTCGGGCGCGAACTCTCCTTTCTCCTGAGCCACACGGTCCACCACTACGCCCTCATCGCTCAGATCCTGCGTCGCCATGGCCACGAGCCGGATCCGAACTTCGGTCTGGCGCCTTCGACCCTACGTTTCCGGGAGCAGACCGGGGCGACGTGTGCACCGTAACCTGGCACGCTGAGGCCGGGGGGTACGTTCTCTGGGTGAACCGCGACGAGCGGCGGGGGCGCGCCCGGGCCGAGCCGCCACGAGTTCGGGAGCTCGACGGGTTGCGCGCGATCCTGCCACGGGATCCCGACGGTGGAGGCACCTGGATCGCGGTGAATGAGGCGGGGCTTTCCCTGTCGCTCCTCAATGACCACTCGGTGCAGCCAGCGGAGCCGCTGGAGGGATGGATCAGCCGCGGCCAACTGGTGCTCCAACTCGCCGGCCTAGACACTGCCCTAGAGGTTACTCAGCACCTTGCGGCCGAGTCGCTCGAACGCTTTCGTCCCTTTCAGCTTCTGACTCTAGGACCCAGCGGAGAGGCGCTGCTGCATCGATGGAACGGTTCGGTCCTGCTGACGAGCCGTCCGCAAGGTCCCCTCTCGTCGTCGGGGTACGACTCGGCGGGCGCCCTCGAGGCCCGTACCGTTCTGTGGACGGAGACCCTCGCCGCAAGTGAGGGCGACTGGACCGAGGCGCTGCCCCGATTCCACCGTAGTCACGCGCCGGAGCGGGGAGCGCTCTCCCCTTGCATGCATCGCGCCGAGGCCTCCACCGTGAGCCTAGCCGTCGTCGTCGTGACCCAGGAGAGGGTCTCGATGGCCTACGCTGACGGGCCGCCCTGTCGGACCGAGTTGGGGACTGCCTTGATTCTCGACCGACGCCCGCGGCGCTCAATCGACCCCTCCGCTTCGGTTGATTTCACCGCCCCTCGTCGCGCGCGATGAGTCGGCCCCGCCGACGCCATCTCCTGCTCGGCTACCTCGTTCTCCTGGTTCTTTCCGGTCTTTACCGACGCCACTTCGTCACATCGGAGCCCGATCCGGACCTTCCTTGGGTCGAGGTGGAGTCGCACGGAGCCGTTGGTCAGGAAGAGCGAACGACTCAGAAGGTCCGTATTGCCTATCGGGAATGGGGTGCGACCTCCGATCGATCGCCGGTCGTCGTCCTGCTCCACGGTAGTCCGGGGAGCAGCACCGACTTCCGCGCCCTGGCTCCCCAGCTGCCGCCACGTTTTCGCGTCCTCGCTCCGGACTTTCCCGGGTTCGGCGCCTCCACCCGACGCGTCGCGGACTACTCGATCCGGTCCCACGCGGCGATGACGCGAGAGTGGCTCGACGCTCTCGGCGTCGGACCGGTGCACCTCCTCGGCTTCAGCATGGGGGGCGGGGTGGCGTTGGAGATGCTCGACCAGGATCCCGGTCGGGTTCGCTCACTGACCCTGCTGTCCTCGATCGGAGTGCAAGAGCAAGAGCTGCTCGGAGACTACTCGATGAACCACGCCGTGCACGGTCTGCAGCTGGCCGGACTCTGGTTGCTGCGCGAGGCGACGCCGAACTTCGGAGCCTTCGATCACTCGATGCTGAACGTCGAGTACGCACGGAACTTCTTCGACAGCGATCAGCGGCCGCTGCGGCGAATTCTCGAGAACGTCGAGGTCCCGACATTGATCGTTCACGGTACGAGGGATCCCCTCGTCCCGGTGACGGCAGCGGAGGAGCACCACCGCCTCGTCCCCCAGAGCGAGTTAGTCCGCTTCGACGCGTCACATTTCATGGTCTTCCGGGCGCCCGCGGACCTGGTCGATGTGCTGTCGCGGTTTCTCACGTTGGCGGATGACGGGCAGGCTCCGGTCCGCAAGCAGGCGACGTCCGAGCGGCTTCGTGGGGCCCAGATGCCCTACGATCCAACGTCGCTCCAACCGGTGGAGGGACTCGCGTTGTGGGTCCTCGGTCTTCTCCTCGCCCTCTCGACGCTGGCCAGTGAGGACCTGACCTGCATCGGGGCGGGACTCCTGGTGAGCCACGGTCGTCTGGAGTTCCTCCCGGCGGTGGTGGCTTGTGGGCTGGGCATCCTGGTCGGCGACCTAGCCCTTTACGGGGCCGGTCGCTTCCTCGGTCGGGGTGGACTGCACCGACGCCCATGGCGTTGGCTGCTCTCGCCCGAGCGAGTCGAGTCGAGCACGCGGTGGTTCGCGGAACGCGGTCCGTGGGTGATCTTGGGGAGCCGCTTCGTTCCCGGGGCGAGGTTGCCCACGTACTTCGCGGCAGGGCTGTTGCGAGCCGGCTTCTGGCGCTTTCTCGGGTGGTTCGTCCTGGCGGTGGCACTGTGGACTCCCCTTCTGGTTGGGCTCTCGGTTCTCCTCGGCACGGTGATGCTCGACTACTTCGAGATCTTTCGACGCTATGCCCTTCTGGGGATTCTGACGGTGGTCGCCTTGGCCTATCTGATGGCGAAGATCCTGCCCGAACTCTCCACTCACTCCGGACGCCGCCGCCTGCTCGGCGCTTGGCGTCGGCTGAGCCGCTGGGAGTTCTGGCCGCGCTGGGCCTTCTACCCTCCCGTGGTCCTTTGGGTCCTGGCCTTGGGACTCAGGTATCGTTGCTTCACTCTCTTCTCGGCGGCCAATCCGGGAATACCCGACGGGGGCTTCGTGGGGGAGTCCAAGGCCGACATTCTCGACCAACTCGACCCTGCTTCGGTAGCGCCCTACCGACGCCTCCGCGCGGTGGACTCCCAGAAGGAGCGACTGGCCAAAGTCGAGGACTTCCGACGGGAGCGTCCCGGGGAGCCCGTCGTTCTCAAACCCGATGTCGGCCAGCGCGGGGAGGGGGTTGCGATCGCCCGAGAGGCGGCGGATGGTGTGGCTTTCCTCGAGCGAACTCGGGGAGAGGCGATGGTCCAGGAGTACGTCCCCGGAGTGGAACTCGGGGTCTTCTACGTGCGACATCCCGACGACGAGCGGGGGTCGACCTTCTCGGTAACGGACAAGCGCATGCCCTTCGTGGTCGGCGATGGTCGGCGAAGCCTCGAGGAGTTGGTGCTGGACGACGAGCGAGCGGTTTGTTTGGCTACCCTCTACCTCGAACGACTCGGGTCCCGCCGGTTTGAAATACCGCAGGTAGGGGAGCGGGTCCCGCTGGCCGAACTCGGCACCCACTGCCTCGGGGCGGTCTTTCTCGATGGAGAGCGGTACGCCACTCCTCAGCTCGAGGCGACGGTCGAGCGCCTCGCCCAGAGCTTCGACGGCTTCTACTTCGGACGCTTCGACCTCCGGGCTCCATCCTACGAGGACTTCGAGGCGGGCCGTGACATTCGAGTGATCGAACTCAACGGCGTGACATCCGAGGCGACTCACATCTACGACCCGGGCAGTTCTCTGTGGAGTGCGTACCGGACGCTCTTTCGTCAGTGGCGCCTGGCCTTCGAAATCGGCTGGGCGTGTCGGGAGCGCGGTCATGCGCCCACGCCCTTGCGCGCCCTGCTCAGGACCCTCTTCGCCCAACCCTGACGGGGGGCGGTGGGACGATCGGCTGTCATGTGCGGCGGGCGGGAGTGAAAGCGAGCGTGTCGCTAGCTAAAGTGGACTGTAACCCCCAAACGATTAGCGCCTGGCCGTGCCCTCAGGGCCGAGCTCGGCGTTGCCCCTCCTCGACATAGGCCCCGCTATGCCTGCGTCGGGGCGCCTTGATCTCGTCCCTGATGACACGCCCGACCACTAACCGTTCGAGGGTGACAGTCCACTAGTCTCCAGGCGGTGCAGGAACTCCACCTCGTCGATCACCGGGATGCCGAGCGCCTCGGCCTTGTCGAGCTTGGAGCCCGCGTCCTCGCCGGCCACCACCAAGTCGGTGTTGCGGCTCACCGAGCCGACGACGAGCGCTCCCGCCGCTTCGGCGAGTTCCTTGGCGTCGCGTCGCGACAGGGTGGGCAGGCCGCCGGTGAAAACGATACGAACGCCCGCCAGGGGGCCTGAGGGGGGCGCCACTTCGGCGCTCTGAGCCTCGCTCTCGATCAGCGTCACGCGGCCGTCGAGGAGACGGTCGAGCAGTTCGATGTTGTTCTCCTGAGCGAAGAAGCTGCGAATCTGCTCGGTCATCCTCGGCCCCACGCCCGGTACGGCCATGAGAGCCTCGTCCTCGGCGCAGCGTAGGGCCTCGAAGGTCCCGAAGGCGCGAGCGAGGTCGCGGGAGACCTTGACCCCGACTTCGGGGATTCCCAGTCCGTAGAGGAACCGGGGCAGCTCCGCGTGGGAGGCCTTCTCGATCGCAGCGAGGAGGTTGTTGACCGAGATCTCGGCAAAGCCTTCGAGCTCGAGGAGTGTCTCGGCGTTGAGGTCGAAGAGGTCGGGAAGGTGGGTGACGAGGCCGCGATCGACGAAGAGACGCGCGGACTCCTCGCCCAGGCCTTCGATGTCGAGGGCGTCCCGCGAAGCGAGGTGGACGAGACGTCCGACCAACTGAGCCGGACAATCGAGAGCGTTGGGGCAGACCGTGAACGGGCCGCGCTCGATGAGGGGAGTGCCGCACGACGGACACTCTTCCGGCATGCGAAAAGGCTCTTCGCGAACGCGTCCTGGTTCCTCGACCCATTCGACTACCTGGGGGATGACATCGCCGGCGCGCTGTATTCTGATCAGATCGCCCTTGCGGACGCCCTTGCGCTCGACCTCCTCGCGATTGTGGAGGGTGGCGCGGGCCACGGTGACGCCTCCGATCTCGACCGGACGCATCAGCGCCACCGGGGTCACGACGCCGGTCCGGCCGACACTGGGGACGATATCGAGGATGCGCGTGACCTCGCGTCGCGGTGGATACTTGAAGGCAAAGGCCCAACGGGGAAAGCGGGAAGTGGTCCCGAGCTCTTCGCGGGCGGCGAGGTCATTGAGCTTGATGACGATGCCGTCGATCTCGTACGGAAGGTCGTCGCGTTGCTCGCCGAGGCGCTGATGGTAGGCGAGGACCTCTTCGACCGAGGAGGCGGTTTCCACCAGCTCGTTGGGCTTCAGGCCCCAGTCGGCGAGGGCGCGGTGGACCTCCTCCTGACTCGGCAACTCCAGGCCCGGGGCGGAGAGGATGTCGTAGAGGTAGATGTCGAGAGGCCGGGAGGCGGTGAGTCGAGGGTCGAGCTGGCGCAGGGAGCCGGCGGCCGCATTGCGGGGGTTGGCGAACGGCGACTTGCCCTCGGCCAGCAGTCCCTCGTTGAGGGCTTCGAAGGCGGCGACTCGGAGAATGATCTCGCCGCGCACGGAGAGGAATGGGGGCACCGGCCGTCGGTCGGAGCGCAGGCGCAACGGAACAGAGGAGATGGTGCGGACGTTCTCGGTCACGCCCTCGCCCTGGCGCCCATTGCCGCGAGTGGCGGCACGGATGAGGACGCCGTCCTCGTAGACCAGTTCGATCGACAGCCCGTCGAGTTTGGGTTCCAGGACGTAGGTCGGGGGATGATCGAGTAGCTTGGTGAGCCGGTCGTCGAAGCGCCGCAGAGCGTCCGGGTCCTTGTCCGAGTCGAGCGACAGCATAGGCGCCGCGTGTTCGACGGTCGGGAAGCCGTCGATCGGCGCACCGCCTACCCGCTGGGTAGGGGAGTCGAGAGTGACCAGCTCCGGGTTCTCCTCCTCCAGGCTGCGCAGCTCGTGGAGGAGGGCATCGTAGGCGTCGTCGGCGATCTCGGGCGCATCGCGCACGTAGTAAAGATCGTCGTGGCGCTGGATGAGCGCCCGAAGCTCAGCGACGCGGTCGGCGGCAGATGACATCGGCGGGATTCTACCGCGACCCCGGTCTTTCGAAATCGCCTAGAGCAATTCGCTCGCTAGGTTGGCCAGCGCGGAACGCTCACCCTTCTCGAGGTTGATATGGGCATGGAGCGGATGTCCCTTGAGACGATCGATGAGATAGGACAGGCCGTTGCTCCTCGTGTCTAGGTAAGGGGTATCGATCTGGAAGATGTCGCCGGTGAGCACGACCTTGGTTCCTTCGCCGGCCCGGGTGATGATGGTTTTGACCTCGTGCGGCGTCAGGTTCTGAGCTTCGTCGATGATGAACATCACCTTGGAGAAGCTGCGCCCGCGAATGTAGGCCAGCGGAATCACCTGGAGTTTCTCCTGCTCGACCATCTCCTGGATCCGCTGGAACTCCTTCTGCCGCGGCTCGAACTGGTTCTTGATGAAGGAGAGGTTGTCCCACAGCGGCTGCATGTAGGGGTCAATCTTCGAGTGGATGTCCCCGGGCAGGTACCCGATGTCGCGGTTGGACAGCGGCACGATGGGACGAGCCAGGTAGATCTGCCGGTAGTCGCGCCGCCGATCGAGGGAGCCGGCGAGGGCGATCAGCGTCTTGCCGGTTCCGGCTGCCCCGGAGATCGTGACGAGGCGGACCGCGGGGTTGGTGATGGCGTGGAGGGCGAAGGTCTGTTCCGCGTTGCGAGGGGTCACGCCGTAGGCGTTTCCCTTGCCCAGTCGGGTGACCAGGCCGGTGGCGCCGTCGAGGTAGGCGAGGGCAGACTTACGGGGCGACCGCAGGATGTAGTAGTGGTTCGCCCCGACGGACTCGATGCCGAACCACTCGGGAGCGAGAGGTCCTTCCTCGAAGAGGCGATCGATCAGCGCGGCATCTTTGACATCGACGACGGAGTGCCCCCGATAGAGGTTCTGGGGGTCGGGCACCTCGATCGTCTTGTAGTCCTCGGCGACGAGGTTGAGGGCCCGGGCCTTGAGACGCAGATTGATGTCCTTGGAGACGAGGATCACCGGCCGGCCAGGATTCTCGGACCGCAGGTTGAGGGCAGTGTTGAGGATGCGGTGGTCGTTCTTGTGGGTACCGAACAGCTTGCTCGCATCGATCTTGGTCGCTCCCGGGTCGGCGAGGACTCGCACCCGCCCCCGATCCCCGCCGTTGAGGGGGATCCACTCCTGCAGGAGGTTGTCGCCGGACAGAGTGTCCATCTGGCGGATGAACTCCCGCGCCTGGAGGTTCATCACCGAGCTCCCCTTCTTGAACTGATCGAGTTCCTCGAGCACGGTCAGCGGGATCGCGACGTCGTGTTCGGCGAAGTTCCGCAGCACGTCGCCGTCGAACAGGATGACGGAGGTGTCGAGGACGAAGATCTTCGTCGTTTGACTGGCTGCCGAGGTGAGGACGACCTTCGGATCGAGCTCGGGGTGCGGCGCGAAGCCATTCTCGGTGGGAGGATGAGTCGTGGGCGTCGTTTCCGAGATGACCGAATCGTTTTCGAGCATGCAGTCTCCCTCCCGGAGTTACCGGGGAGCGGTCGAGGCGTGTGGAAGGGGAGGTTCGAGCCACCGCCCTTGCTGGAGGACCAGCTGGGGGCGCCGGAAGGTCGAACGGGGCGTAAAGCCTGAAATAAAGATCCACGACATCGGGTGTCGAGAACTATTGTGGCATGGCATGGAGGAATATCCAAGGCCGAGCGATGTGGCATCGGAGCGAACTGGTCTCCGACGCAGATGTGCGACGAGGTGACGAAGCAGCGGAGTCCTGAGAGCGGACCAGCAAGCGCGTCCTGCGCGGGCTAGGGGAAGATCCCGAGATCCCCGTAGCAGAGGGCAATCTTGTCGATGGCGCAGATGAAGGCGGCAGTGCGCAAGTCGATCTTGTTGCCGTAGCTGTCCCGGATCTTGCGCAACTCGAGGTAGGCGCCGGCCATGGTCTCCTCGAGACCCGAGCGCACGATGTCGGCTTCGCTCGGTCCCCGGGTGAAGAAGAAGCGCTCCCGGTCGGTAAATGAACGATCGGTCGCGACCTCCACCGCGTCGAGGAGCCGGGCGTAAGCCTCCTCCTCGAAGCGCTTGCCCATGCGTCCGAAGCGGACATGCGAGAGGTTCTTGAGCCACTCGAAGTAGCTGACCGTGACGCCGCCGGCGTTGAGGAAGGTGTCGGGAATGATCCACACCCCACGCTTGAGGAGGACCTCGTTGGCGTCGGCGGTCATCGGGCCGTTGGCCGCTTCGGCGATGATCTTGGCCCGAATACGGTCGACGTTCTGCTTGGTGATCTGGTTTTCGAGAGCGGCTGGGATGAGGATGTCGCAGTCCCACTCCAAGGCCAGCTGGCTATTGGGTGTCTTGATTTCGGCTTCGCAGTCGAGGATCGAGCCGGTTTCCTGACGACGGGCCACGACCTTGTCGAGGTCGAGTCCGCGGGAATCGTAGATCGCTCCTTCGTACTCGGCGAAGCCGACCAACTCGGCGCCCTCGTCGCGAAGCAGCCGGGCCGCGTGGAAGCCGACGTTGCCGAGGCCTTGCACGATCACCCGCTTCCCTTCGACGCCGCGGGTCAGTCCGATCGCCTTCATATCCTCGGCCAGGTCGCAGGCCTCCCGGATGCCGACCATGACGCCGCGACCCGTGGCCTCTACTCGGCCGCGGATCCCGCCCTGGGGCAGGGGCTTTCCGGTCACGCAGCCGAGGCCGTTGAGGTCCTCCTTGTTGAGGGCCTGATAAGTGTCGGCGATCCACGCCATCTCTTGGGGCCCGGTGCCGAAGTCGGGGGCGGGCACGTCGATGCTGGGTCCGATGAAGCTCTTGCGGTAGAGCTCGAAGGTGAAGCGTCGAGTGATGCGCTCCAGCTCGTTCTGTGAATAAGCTCGACGGTCGATCGCGATGCCGCCCTTGGCGCCGCCGAAGGGCACGTCAACGACGGCACACTTGTAGGTCATGAGGGCGGCTAGGGCCATCACCTCGTCCTCATTGACGGCCAGGCTGTAGCGAATCCCGCCTTTGGTCGGAAGCTTGTGCTGGCTGTGCTCGGCCCGCCAGCCATGGATGACCTCGATCGAGCCGTCGTCGCGTTTGATGGGGAACGCCACCCGATAGACGCTGTTGCACGCCTTGATCTGGACGAGCAGCCGTGGGTCGTGGTCGGTGAGCGCCGCCGCCTTGTCGAAGCTCCGGTTGACCTGGTCGAAGAAACTGATCGAGGGCAAGCTCATTGGCGACTCCGAGCATTGGGCCGCGAAAGACTTCGCGGCGAGCCGACCTGGGATAGGCCGCTGAAATCCTACCTCAGGCGCTCTGTTCGATTCGATCGATTCGATCGGGTCGATGGGGCTTTCTAGCGCTTGAAGCGGCCGCCGTGCTCCTCGACCGAGAGAATCCAGCCGACGATCTTGCCCGGCTGAATGCCCAGATCTTCGTGCCAGAACCGCCGGTTGCGGACGTGCCGACTGGAGGTGTCGGTCGGGGAGATCGAATTGACATCGTCGTGAATACGATTGAAGCGGTTGATCCAGCGGCGACAGTTGTCCAGCCTCAGGTCGACCCAACCATCTTGGATCCACCCCTCCAGGGTCGCCGGATCGATCGCAGCCTGGTCGGCCTCGGCGGGGATGATCACTCGCGTACCGCGTAGGATCTCTCCGCTATCGAGGATCATGGGGATGCCGACCGCGACGACGCGATTGGCCACCTCGGTTTGCTCCCGCACCAGGCGATCGAGACCGTCGCGGACCGTCTCCGGAGTCGCCAGCCGCACCGCACTCATCGTCGAGAAGGCCTGGCGCAAGAGATGCGCCTCGAAGAGCAACTTCGAGTTGCGGGGCGGACCGAGCATCTCGAAGGCGACGCTCCGCGTCTCGTGCTCCAGCTCGAGTTCCGACATGTACTCGAGGGCCCAATGGCGGAGCAGGCCGGCGCGATAGGTCGGGCCGAGGACGGCGTTGTCGAGGGCGTTGATGATGTCGTGTCCGGTGTTGCCGCCTTCGATCTCGAAGATCATGTAGCGGGCGATCTCCTCGGGGGTGACGAACTCCATCTGCTCGGCGGTGGTTAGGAGGGCGAACTCCTCGAGACTGAAGATGCCGTTCTCACCGGTATCGATGAAGACAGTTTCCAGGGGTTCATCGGGACGCTCGACGGCCGCTTCCGGGTCGTAGGTCGAGAAGGTGTCTCCCAGAGGGCGAGGCTTGGCGTGGACGAGGTTGATCGGAGTCCCCTTGCGCGAGATGGGACCGTGAGCGATCCGCTTCCAGGCGATGGCGGCGGCCGGCTTGATCTCCTTGGTAATCGGGGCTCCCGGAGTCCGGGCCATGAGGAAGAGGAGCATCGAGTGGGCGCCGGCGATGGCGCTCTTGGAGAGCAGCATGCGACTCGGTTTCTCCTCGGAGTGGGTATAGGGGATATTCAGCCCCATACCACCGGTGCCACTCGTGCCTACCTTGGTGTAGATGCGGGTTCCCGCATCCATCATCCCTCGGTAGAGAAGCTGGATGTGTCGGATGAGGCGCGGCATGTAGAGGGCGCTCAGCAACTCCTCGACCTCGTCCGGCATCAGGTTCTCGGAATCGAGGGCATCGAGCACGCGCCCGGCGGCGCGGAAGGTGTCGCGATAGGCGATGGCGGTCGCGGTGTTGACGCAGTCGATGACGACATCGGGGCGGCTGTCCCGTAGGAGTCCGTACAGCAGGTAGTCGTCCAGGTTGTCGTCGTGGAGGGCGTCGAGCTGAGCCCTGATCGCATCGCGCTTGGGGGCGTCGTGGTCGAGACCGAAGATGTCGCCCGAGGAGAGACTGAGTTCGGTCGCGCCGGCCTCTTCGAGAAGCTCGGTACGTGCCTGCTCGGATTCCTCCGGGCGCAGGCTATGAATCTGGATCTCTCGTGGACGTCGCTGCAGGAGTTCGCGGCACATGGCGGTCCCCACCAGGCCATAGCCTCCGAGAACGAGAATCTTCTTTCCTTCGATGTTCAAACTCAATCTCCTACCGAGCTTGCTCGGAACGACCAGGGCTCGCGGCCAGGCGAGACCCTCGGCGAAGCGGTTCGCTCCGTGGCGAGTCGTAGTTCCCGGTGGTGTGAGGCGTTGGCGCGGGATGGGGTTGCCGACCAGACAGTTGTCGGTCAACTTGGCGTCGATCAGCGACGCCGCTACTCTACCCGGAGTCCTGACCTCCGCCAACTCGGCGTGATGACTGGGGCATCACCGCTTGCGCCACGCGGCGAAAGCGAGGCTCTTTCGCGAGGTGCTGAAGGCGGGGATCAGTGAGGATCCAGACCAGGGTTTCGCAGCGCTCCTCCTGGGCCCGTTCGAGCCAGTCCAGGGCCTCGGCAGGTTGGTCCATTCCGGCCCATACCAGTGACACGAGGTACGGCGAAACGTACGATCGCTGGCTTTCGGCGACGAGTTCGTCGAGGAGGACGCCGGCCGCATCGACCTTGCCCAGGCGGGCGAGAGCATGGGCCATCGAGGCGCGAATCGCGGTCGACTCCGGGAAGCGATCCCGGGCGTTCCGATACCATCGCACGGCGTCGGCGAGGCGGTTATCGGCCACCGCGATGAGGCCGCGGTAGTAGTTGATCGGGGCGAATTCAGGGTCGATGCGGGCGAGGTCGGCGCAGAGCTCCTCAGCTTCGTGGTAGCTCTTCTGCAGAAACAGCACCAGGGCGCGGTCAGCGAGGATCATCGGAGATGTTGGTTCGAGGCGTAGGGCGCGGCCGAGCGCTGCGTGGGCGTCGTCGAATTGACCGAGAAGACCGAGACAAACGGCGTAACGATGATGGGTGGTGGCGTCACCTGGGTTGTGGGCGATGGCGGTTCGCAGACTCTTCGATGCGGCTGGCCAGTCCCAATCGTAGTAGAACTGGACGTAGGCTAGGGCGGTATGAGCCTCGGCCAGGGTG
>JAIOJS010000399.1 GCA_019911795.1 Thermoanaerobaculia bacterium
AGCCGATCGAGAATCAACCGAGCGTCAATGAGCCAGCTACGGCTTCCGCGCCTTCCACAGGCCTCCTCATCGCCCAGGCATCACCCAACATGCTCACTAATTCTGAAACCCAGGTGTCTCATTCCTATTGACACGTTCCGCTTGCGACTCCAGACTCAGGACCAACTTCAATACCTCCCGGGCAGCAGCGACGATCCGTTCGTTCGAAGCCTCTATGACCCGCCGTTCGAACCAACTTCTCCAACGTTGCCAGTACTCAATACCGTGATTCCAGCGCCAGAAGCGCCCTCCTTCGACAGTCGCCTTGGCAACCTCCTGCGAGCTATTGCCCATTTCCAAGGCAATCAGAGCCAGAGCATCCCAGGGTTCCTCATACAGCTCAAAAAGGGGAGCTAGGTGGTACTTCGGGACAGCGGGATTGTTGAGGAGACTTCGGAATGGTTCGCTCTTCTCTCCAACAACCAAAGGCGCAAGATCGACAAGGCACGGGTGGGCAGGAAACTGCTCGATGAGTGCGATTCGCTGATTCACACTGAGAACATCCGCAGCCGATGCGAAGGGGCTGCGTTTGTCAATTCGGGGAGGAAGGTCCTGGAGCCGAGCCAATACCCATCGGAAGGCAAGATCTGCGTCAGAGCGCAGGATCTCGCCCAGCCAGTAGCCAAAGGGGCGTACTCGATCCTTCGCCTCCTCGTACTCCCAACTCAGTGAGCGAAGAATAGCTTCTTCCCAGTCATGTACAAGCTCAGGGCGAACGCCATGAGGAGGATCGTTGGAGCACCACTCTCCGACGGCGGCTGCCATTCCGACTGCGAAGTCGGGGTGATTGAGAAGTTGCTTGGCGCGCCCAAGGGGCAGCTCAGAACGCAGTCCTACCACCTCAATGGCTCTCAGGTTGCTGCCGAGTCCCTTCATTAGACTAGCTTCAGTGACGGGATCCAGCGGGTCTACGCGGAGTGCGCACTGCGTTGCCGCGCAGGCGGTACTCTCCTCTTCGAGCGCGTAGCGCAGCAAGTCCATAGCCCCAGGTCTCGCCTCGAGAACTGACCGGCTGAGAAACGGCTCAATGACATTGCCGTCAAATCCAGCGTCCATCAAGGCCTCGGCCCATCGCTCGGGTGAGGTGGTTGAGTGGGCAATCCGAAAAGCGAGCCGACGAGCTGAGCCGAGGCTGAAGCCGCCAAGGAATGCAGACTCGGCGAGAAGCTTCGTCAGTTCGGCGGCAGCGTCGGTTGGTACACGCTCCACCCAGGAATTGCCCAAATCATCTAGCCGTCGCTCCTGTTCCTGAAAGTCGGCCTCTGAGGCGCTGCCGCCAGGGAACAGAGTCGCAAGAGTGTCATTGGGTTCGCCCGAGTATTCTTGGCCTACAGCCCGACCCAACCTTCGCAGGCCTAGGTCCAGGCCGGGGCGGTGGTCACCGGCTGCCCAAACGTCGTTGATGATTCGAGTCCCGAGCTCCTTCGCAAGGAGACGATCAGATTCTTCAACGGGTTGCCCGAGCCCAGCATCGTCGTGGTGGATAAGGGCCAGAACTGTGGAGTGAAACAAGGGCCACGAGTCTGGATGGATGTCTCTAAAGGATTCTCGAATTCCATCCCAAACCTCCCCGAGCCTTGCGAGTTGGGAAGACGGTAGGGCCCCATGCCTCATTCTCAGCGTCGTGCCCATTCCGGGGTCGAGACTGGAATCCTCGAGCCTCAGCGAAAGACATAGCAACATTGCTCGCTGTGCCGTCTCCAGATCACCAGTTTCTGCCAAATAGCGGCTAGCCTCGCGCGCCAGGGTCAGACGGTTGGCTATCGCCATATCTCGTCGGCTGAGATCCTCGATCCACTGCTTGAGCGCAGGCATGGGCCCGTTCATGTTTGGCCATAAATTCGGGGAGGTCTCCTCTCGCTTGGCCTCCTGAAGCAGCCTAGTGATGACCGCTCGAGGGTGTGCTCGCAGAGCCAATGGCGCGATATCGAGGAGGTTCTCTGGGAACTCCTCGAGAATCCAATCCAGGTGCTGTGGGAGCTTTGCCATGCCTCGAATGGCCTGCCTTGTAGGGTACGCCTTTACCAAATCCCTCAGCACACTAGCCTCAGGACTAGTGCCTGGGAGATCTGCTGCCAGCACAAGAGCCTCGACGGCACTCTCGGGACTGACGGTGTGGTGGAGGGACTCCTGGAGCGGGAGATTCAAAGCCGGAGGGCCTAAGAAATTCTTCGCGATCAGATTGAGTCGAAGGGGGAGTGGCCAAACCACCAGAGCACCATCGGGAGACTCGTTTAGAACTCCGCCAGCCGCGAGTCCGATACATGAGTCGCGGACTCTCTCGAGATCCATGCCGAGGCAGCGCGCCAAAGAAGGCATCGCCATGCCGCGATGCCCTCCCAGGGCAATCGTTGCGAGTTTTGCAGTCTCGTCGGTTCCGTGTAGCACCTCGAATCGACCGACGAGGTACTCGCGGAGTGCGTCGCCCTGGATGACGCTCTTCCAATTGCCCTGGAGTAGTGCGCGCCCTAGAAGTACCGCAAGCCCTGGCTTGTTGGCCGCTTGGTCGACGAGCCACCGCATAGAGTCATCGTCAAGCTGGACGCCGAGCGTCTCGTAGATTGCAAGGATCTCATCCCGAGTCAGGAGCTCAAGCTTCCGAACGGCTGAGTCCTTCATACCACCGAACTCGCTCCGAATTGCAGGCTCTGCTCTTGGCCAGGTGGTGGCGATGATCTCGAAGGACGCCCCAGTCTCGGCGCGTCCTCGCACCAAGTCCGTGATCAGGCCCTGTCGGCCGTGTGCGTCGTCGACGATAATCCTGCAAGGCTTGAGCTCCCTCCAGCCGTCAAGGATAGCGTTGACACTGTTCGTGCTCGCAAAAAGGCCCCAGTTCTTGTCCCTTGCAAGACGATAGAGTAGGTAACTCTTGCCACTTCCTGGCTGTCCTACGACGACGCGATCGCCACTCGACGTCTCGAGCCACTTGAGGTCTTGATCTCTTCCGACTAGTTCGAGCTCCTCGATCGGCCTCGAGCCTGGAGGCAGGATGCTAAGAGCTGGAAGATCCCCGGCGACTCCAAGCAGCTCTAAACGCCACTTCGGGTTTCGATAGAGCAGGCTTGCGATAGCGCCGCGATCGAAAATCTGAACCGGTGTGAACCCTAGCTCGCGAGCCCGAACTTCGAGGTTTCGGCGCCGCTGTGGGGTCAGAGACTGGGTAGTCGCCACGACGACCTTGTTTGCCTTGGGATACTTGAGGCGATGCGAATTCAAGCTCTTGGACAGGTTGCCGATGACATCCGTGCTGATTGTGCAGACCAACGGAAAGGCTTGGCCATCGCCATCGGGTATCGCTCCATCCATTCCCGCGTCAGTCCCACCCTTGACGGGTGCTAGACCTGGGAATACGGGCGTCAGTAGCGCAACCGCACACTCCTCAAATTGATCGCCTCGGTCGGAAGCTAGGTCCCCGAGGGCCGCCATGATCTTCTTGTAGATTGGATCTTCCATGACCGAACTTGGCGATTCTCAGAAGAGGCCTGCTTGCCCCAGAGCCATGGTCAAGAGCGATTGAAGGTCAAGACCGCGGGAGTAACCCCTACGGTCGATAAGATCCAAAGCACTTCTCGCCTCCAGAACGTCTCGGGGGACCGAATGGGCCAAGAGGCTCTGCAAGTCAATTCGGTCCTGGTCACGCCCAGCAAGTACCTTCAGAGCAATGAGATGACCTCGGGTCGCCACCGGGAGGATGAGGT
>JAIOJS010000400.1 GCA_019911795.1 Thermoanaerobaculia bacterium
GAGGGCAGGTTCTCGATCGGCGCGAACTCTTCTGGGAGGGGGAGGGGGAGGTCGATCCGGCCCGTCTTCTGGGAGAGGTCCTGCCCCAGATCTACGCTCAAACCACTTTCATTCCGCGTGAGATCCATCTCCCTCTGCCCATCGACGGGATCGAGGCACTCGAGTCCTGGCTGTCGGAGCGCAAGGGGGGCCGAGTCTATCTGCGCTTTCCGTCGCGCGGTCCAAAGTCCCGACGCGTTGGGTTGGCCATGCGCAATGCGCAGCTCGCCTTCCGCCGGCGCTTTCGAGGTCTGGCCCCGGAGCGAGAGGCGCTGCAGTCGTTGGCGGAACACCTCGAACTCGGCGATCCTCCGTCACGGATCGAGGGGTTCGATATCTCCCACGCTCAGGGCAGCCAGACGGTGGCGTCGATGGTGGTCTTCGAGGAGGGCAAGGCCCGCAAGGGCGACTACCGCTCCTTCAACATCAAGAACCTGGAGGGACCCGACGACTATGCCTCGCTCCATCAGGCGGTCTTGCGGCGTTATCGCCGAGTGCTCGACGAGACCGGGGTCCTGCCCGATCTGATTCTCATCGACGGCGGGCGTGGGCAGCTCAACGCTGCGCTAGAGGCGTTGGCCGAACTCGGTATCGAAGAGACCCCGATCGTGTCGCTGGCCAAGCGAGAGGAGGAGATCTATCTACCTTCTCGACCGGAGCCGTTGCGTCTCGCCCGGCGTGATCCGGGTCTCCGCCTCCTTCAAGCAGTGCGCGACGAATCTCACCGCTTCGCGCTTTCGCGACACCGCCGACGACGCGACAAGGCAACCTTGGTCAGTCGACTCGATCAGTTGTCAGGGGTGGGTCCGAAGCGGCGCCGCTTGCTGCTCAAGCACTTTGGTAGTGTTCGAGGGGTGCGAGCGGCCGAGGAGCGTGACCTGTGCGAGCTCCTGGGGCCAGGGCTGGGGACCAGTGTCTTTCGGCAGATGCATCCGTCCGGTGATACAACCCCGCAAAAAGAGAGTCCTGACGTATCCCCGATAGTGGAATCCTGATACCATCTGGCACTTCGATGGCTTCTAGAGATCTATCGCCACCCGCCTCCGCCTCCACCGCCGCGTTGCTGGACCTGTCTCCGATGAGTTTGGAGAGGGTGTTGCTGACGACGGCAATCGAAGGCACGAGCGGCACCCTCTCGATAGTGGGGGATCCAACCTGGGGACCGATCTTCTTGCGCCAGGGGCAGGTCTATATCTCGAAGGCCCGGGCGCTGGAGATTATCCGCACCGTGCCGGCGGAGGACGTGTCGCGCCGCGACTTGCTTCCCGGCCTCGACGAACCCGGCAAGAAGCGTATCTTGTTGGCGTTGGTTCGTTCCCTGCCCGATGGGGATTGCGAGGCGTCTCTCGCCGCTGGCAATCCTCCCGCTAAAGCTGCACCCTTCGTCGGACCTCTTGCGCCGCATTATCTCATCCAGGAAGCTCGGGTTCTCGATGTCACCGAGGACCGCTTGCTGGACTTGCTCGGTGGCCCTTTCACGCGACTTCAAACGAGGAGAGACGCTCCGGCTCTCGCCTGGCTGCCACGTCTTGGAAGCCACGCCCAGCGATGGGTCTCGAACTTCGCCGACGGCGATTCGGTGGCCGAGGGCCTGCGTTCCTCCAAAGATCGAGGCAAGTCTTTGGCTGAGATCTGCCGTTTGGTGGCCCTGGGAGTCTTGCAGCGAGAGGTGGGGAAGATCGACGAGGTCGACTCCGACGAGGCGCGACTGGCCAAGGGCTTGGCCTTGGTTCCACGCGACACCCTGGAGAGCTTTGTCGTGCGCATTCGAGAGAGTCTGGTTGAGACGCCGATTGGAATCGACCAGGACCAACACCGCAACGAAGTGGCCGAGATGATCGCCGAAATGGGAGGAGCGAATCACTACGAACTTCTCGGCCTGTCCCCCGAAACGGCGACCGATGAGGTGATCGCTCCCTATCGCCAACTCGCGAGGTTGGTACACCCCGACCACGCCTCGAGCCTGTCCCTGGGAGGGGGAGAGGCTGCCCTGAGGGTTCTCTTCGAGCGCGCCACCCAGGCCTATCTGGTGGTGAGCGATCCCGAGCGACGAAAGATCTATGATCTCGAACTGGACCTCGGCGGCAAGCTCGAGGTGCGAACCCCGGAAGAGATCGCTGAGTCCCGTCGGATCATGGCCAAGAAGAGCTACCGGGCCGCAAAGCGTCAGATCGAGGACGAGGACTACCACTACGCCCATGAGTACGCTCAGATCGCGGTGAGAAACGACCCTCAGCCGGAGTACCTCTCTTTGTTGGCTGAGGTTCAGAGCCACAATCCAAAGTGGCTAGGGGCGGCGGCGGCCAGCGCACTCAAGGCTATCGAGTTGAAGCCCAAAGAGCCGACCTATCTTTTCCAGCTCGCGGGAATCTACGAAGAGATGGGCAATGTGCAAGCGGCGGTCAAGGCCTACGAGGGCGTCTTGGAGTTGATGTCCAATCATCCCGGAGCGATCGAGGCTCTGGAGAATCTGGGACCAGCCGCTCTCCGATCATCCAAGGGTGAAGGTCTGTTCAGTCGCCTCCGTAGTTGGTTTGGTAGTGAACCGGAGTCGCCCTCAGATGAGTGATGGTGGAGTGCGCGATGGAGTGCAAGACGGTCCGTTCGGGGGCTAGGGCCAGGTGCCCTATGTCATCGACGGCAGCAACCTCGGAGGGGTACTGGGCGGTGCGAGTGGGGCACGCGATCGGGTGTCGGTGGTCGAGGCGCTTCTGCCGTGGGTCCGTCGGCGGCGCCGGGTAGAACTGATCTTCGACGGCCCGCCGGAGCCGCGGGTCGGCAAGAGCTACGGTGGTTTGACGGTGACCTTCTCCGGCTCGCGAACGGCGGACGAACTGATCCGACGGCGGGTTGAAGGGGCTCCTGCATCGTGGATCGTGGTGACCGCTGATCGCGATCTGGCTGATTCCTGCCGGCGGCTGGGCGCGAAGGTACTCTCCCCGCGGCAACTCGTAGCGGGTTGGACCTCCGCTGTACCAAGTTCGGCTCCGGGCGACGAGGAGAATCCTCGCGTCGACGTCGAGGACTGGGAGGCCTTCTTCGAGGGCAGGCCGGACCCCGACCGCGAGTAGCGGACTGTAACCCCCAAACGATTAGCGCCTGGCCGGCCCTCAGGACCGAGCTCGGCGTTGCCCCTCCTCGACATAGGCCCCGCTATGCCTGCGTCGGGGCGCCTTGCCTGTGTCGGGGCACCTTGATTTAGCCCCTGATGACACGCCCAACCACTAACCGTTCGAGGGTTACAGTCCACTAGACCGTGGTCGGAAGCCGATCGATGGCCACAGATCTCTCCCCAGTTTCCGGCTGCGGGGCCCGGGCTCTGAAGAGACGGTTAGGACGAGGTTCTCGAGAGGGAATCAAAGAGCCGGAGAGCTCCGATAAGCCGAATCCTGTACACCGACCGAAGTCGATGCGGTGGTCATTCCTCTAGGTCCGCCGTCACCGACGGACTCGAGCAACCTACCCGGAAGTTGGTCCCGAAGGAGCGGGACGGGTAGCCCGCACATAAATGTCCACTTCCCTATTTGGTCTTGCTCCACATGGGGTTTACCAAGCCTCCATCCGTCGCCGGAGGAGCGGTGCGCTCTTACCGCACCGTTTCACCCTTGCCGTGCCGAGCCGAAGCTCGACCTTAGGCGGTCTATTCTCTGTTGCACTTTCCGTCGCGTCGCCGCGCCTTGCCGTTAACAAGCATGCTACCCGTGGGAGTTCGGACTTTCCTCTCCTCGCCCGAGGGCGAGCAGCGACCACCTGGAGCTCTCCGACGAGCGGATTCTAGCAGCTCTGGGAAGTCTGAGTAAGGAGAAGCTTCGAGTACGGCTCGGAGGCCGTCAACGACGCCGCTATTGATCGAGAGATCGGATGATCCTACCCTCGGTGAGCACTGCCGTCATGGGGATATCGTGCTCTTCCTCCGGCATGTGCTCGAAGATCTGGAGGTCCAGAGCGAGCCCTACTGCGGGGAAGGGCCGATCGACGAGAAAGCGATCGAAGTAGCCGCTGCCGTATCCGAGACGGTAGCCGCGCCGGTCGAAGCCCAGACCGAGGACCAGGACGACGTCGACGGTACTGTCAATCGCCTCACGGGCGATCTCCGCTGTTCCCCGGGGTGGTTGTTGCAGGCCGAAGGAGAGTGTTCGGAGGTCGCAGGGGTAGGCATGGACGTGGAGTTGGTGGTCGCGTGGATCGGCCCGCGGTACGTAGATCTCCTTGCCTTCTGCTCGGAGGCGCTCGATGAGTCTCCAGGTGTCGACTTCGTGGCCAAAGGAAAGGCAGGAAAGGATCCGTTGCGCCCTACGGACCTCCGGCAGCGCCAACACGCGGTCGTGGATCGCCGAACTGGCCTGGCTGGCCGATTCGGCGGGGGACGCTTCGAGTCTTCGACGAATGTCGGTGCGAAGTTCGTCTTTAGTCGTGGTGGCGGGGGAGCGATCGAGGGAAGGGTTCATGGCGTCTCCGATTCGATAGGAGGGGCGGAACGCGTGATCAAACGAGCGCCCCGACGTCGGGTGAAGTAGCTGTACCCCCATTCGAAG
>JAIOJS010000401.1 GCA_019911795.1 Thermoanaerobaculia bacterium
GGTGAAGATCGCTGGCCAGGTAGACCGCCCCCATACCCCCCCGGCCCAGTCGACGGTCGAGTCGGTAGCGCCCATCGATCCGACGTTCAATGGGAAGGACTGCTTCTAGTTCTCGGCCATCGTGGGTACAAACCTCGGTATCGGCGTCGAAGCATGTACCGCATTCGGGACATTCCCTGGCCAGTCCGGGGTGCGTGCTCGCTATCGCGGCGAGAGTCTCGAGGTGGATCTGCTGACTCTCGGACACTCGCTCCTCGAGCCGGGCGTTCTCGTACACGAGGGCGATCTGAGCCGTGAGGGCCCGCAGCAGGCTACGGTCGTGTCTGGTGTACTCTTCCTCAGATTTCTTCTGGCCGAGGATCAGGAGTCCGAGGAGACTCTTGTCGCGGCCGACGAGGGGGGCGACCAGGCGGGCGTCGAGCTGGTCCAACCAGTCCCGGTCTGTGTGCGACAAGCCGGCCAGGTCGTCTGGATAGACGGCGGCCTTGCCCCAGGCCGCCACCAGTCGCAGTAGGGAACTGTCCTGTGGGATAACCTCCTCGGCCAGGTGGGGGCCGCTCGAGTGCCCGAGAGTCAGGTCCCGCGAATGTCGTAGGCGGTAGAAAACCTGAGTGCTCTTCGGGTGGAAGGCTCGTTGAAGGCCGTGACTGACAAGCCGAGAAACGTCGGCGATGGAGCGAGCATCGTGGACCTCTCGGGTAAGGTCGAGTAGGACCTTCTCCTGGCTCGTCGCCTCCTGGTAGAGGATGGCGAGGACGGCCAGTGGATAGGGTAGTAGGGCGAGGTTCCAGACCAGGTCTTGCCAGCGAAAGGTCACCCAGCGGTCGAGGACTCCGAACTCGCTCGCGAGCAGCATGATGGCCCAGGGAAGGACGCCAAGTGCGACCCAGGTGGCTTGTTGGCGTCCCTGGCGTTCGGGATAGGTGAGCGCCTGGCGACCCAGCAAGAAGAGGACGGCGCTGGCCCACAGGGGAAATCCGATGTCGAGGAGGTTGCCGTAGAGAGCATCGGGCGACCAGGGCAGGATCCATTGCCAACCAAGGTGCTGCAGAACCAGGCCGAGAGCGACGACGGCGCCCGAGCCCAAGCCGATGGCATAGTACGCTGGGATCGCCCATGGAACTCGGTCGAGCCAGGCTTGCCTCTCGGGGATGACCGAGGCTAGGTGGAGTTCGAGAGCCATCTGGATACCGCCCAGGAAGACAGTCCCCGCCGCCCAGAGGTCGACGGCAGAGTGGATGCCGGGAAGGGAGATCTCGAGGGCGATGGCGGTCGTCAATAGAAAGAGGAGGTGGGATCGTAGGTATCCCGGTCGCTTCCTGAGGGCGAGCGGGCCGATGATCAGATAGGCGAGTACGGTGAAAGCGGTGGAGGCGAAAGAGAAGAGCGGGAAGGGCATTCCCGGTTCGACACCAGCGTCGGTGAGCGTGCGGTCGCGCTCGAGGACGAATAGCGTCCTCTTGTCGACTGGATGCCCGGCGATCGCAGCGTCATAGTCGACCAACGACTCGACCGGTACAC
>JAIOJS010000402.1 GCA_019911795.1 Thermoanaerobaculia bacterium
GAACTCGGCATATCAGGCCAACTCTGCAGGCTGCGTCACTCGATCCCGAGACCGAGACATCACGACCAACGGTCAGGAGCCGGCCAAACGTCTCAGAAAATGGCCATAGGCTGGCGCCAGAAGGATCTTGAGAGACACGTCGGCCGCGATACCGGCAAGGGCGAGGAGGAGGAACCGAAGATCCCGTCTCGAAAAGGGCCATACCGTGCGAGTCCACAGCGGGCGACTGAATAGCGCCCCGAGCATGATAAATGAAGCCACTCGGACCACTGACCAGGGAACCCAGGCGAACACCGATCCGAGCACAACGTGACCACTCTCGGCCGCGTAGCACCCCACGAAATAGCTCATGTAGGCGACCAGGAAGGCACCAAGCACGAGTCCCAGGTACCCCCCACTCAACCAGGTCAGCGCGACGAAGGCGACCAGGTGGAGAGCATGCTCGGGAAGGAACGCACTGGGAGTTACCTCACGCCCCACTCCGGTCCAGATCCAGCCGAACATCTCTTCACGGTAGCTATCGCCACGGAGAATGCCCTCGCGGGCGATCTCCGGCGAGGTCAGGGTCAGAAAGATAACCCCTGCGCTCAGAAGCACTGTCCACGCCATGGCATCGAGCCAGGCCACTGACCAACGCCTCGACCGTACCGAGGTCACGAACACCGGATAGAGGGGCCAGGGTGCGATAAACGGCAGCAGCCAGGCTCCTCCCGGTAGTGCGGTTAGCAGCGGAAGAAACGGCGTAATGAGGAGGAGCCAACGGGTCCGGCTAGGGACGGTGGGTTCGTTCCGGGTCACGAGCGCTTCCTCCGTAGCATCGCCTTCGCATCCGTGTCGCGCGCTCGTCGTATAGACCAGGTCTCAATCCCCAAGTCGGATCTCAACAAGTGAGGCGACTTCAGACACTGAAAACGATCGAAGAGAAAATTGGTCGGGACGGCGAGATTCGAACTCGCGACCCCCTGAACCCCATTCAGGTACGCTACCAGGCTGCGCCACGTCCCGACCGGAAACTCTTCGACTAGTCATCGAATCTGTGCTTACGAACTCTGGTCTCCGTGGGAGGAGTTCCTGGCAGCTTCGACCTAACCCAAAAGCGCCGCAATACTGCGGGCTTCCTCGGCCGCCTCTCGGAGGCCGTGTTCGAGGGTTTCTATCCGCTTTGACGCCCTCGTGTCAACCACCGGGACGACCTCGGCCGTCCCCTCTCCCGCCGATGGCAACAACTGATCGTTGCCGTCGAGCTCGGACTCGAGCTTCTTCTTCGCCCCGGCGATGGTGTACCCCTCTTCGTACAGGAGTTCCTTGATCCGGCGGATCAGTGCCAGTTCCTCCTCGGAGTACACCCGTTGGCCCGAGCGACTCTTCTTGGGACTGAGGACCGAAAACTCGGTCTCCCAGTATCGAAGCACATAGGGCTGGATGTCCAGCTTCTTGCAGGCTTCTCCGATGCGGTAGAACAGTTTCTTACTCACACAACTCGCTTATCGTTTTCTTCACGGCATCTCCCTGGGCATCGTCCACCTCGGACATCATACCGAAGATGGGTGCAGCCTTGGTGTCCAAGGGACCGTCGTTCGCAGCGTACCGCGCTGGTCAAGGTGGCAACGATGGCCCTAGTGTCCCAATTGACTACGGTCTAGAGCATCTTCTAGTCGCCGTCCGGATCCTTGACTCCACTGTTTCGGACCGAATCCTTCCGCTTCTCCACCTTCTCCTTGAGTCGGCGGGATGGGCGAAACTGCAGGCCGCGATGAGGAGGGATGTAGATCGGCTCGCCGCTGGTGGGATTGACGCCGGCTCGCCCCGCTCTCGAGATGACCTCGAAGACACCAAAGTTCTTGATCTGTATCTTCTTGCCGTCCACCAAAGTGGACTTCAAGGTACTGAAGATCGCGTCGACGACCTCCGCCGCTTCCCGTTTGGTCAAGGCCCCATGGCGATTGTGAACCCGGTCCACGAGAAAGGCCTTGGTCTTTCCCCGTAATCTACTTCGATCCTCTGCCACGACCGCTCCGCATGGTAAGTCAATGGATTGCTTTCAACCTAGATTGTGAAATGTATCACATTAGACCCAGGTGAATAAAGTCCGTCTCCGTTGACTCTGAAGCCGTGTCTACGCGTCGCGTTTCCGAATCACCAGACGAATTGGGACTCCCGGGAGGATGAGGGCTTCCCTCAAGCGATTCTCGAGGTATCTGCGGTAGGGGTCATTGCGTGGCAGAGTCTGGTTGGCGAACAGCATGAAGGTCGGAGGTGAGGTGGACACCTGGGTCGAGTAGTAGAGACGCCAAGGCTTGCCCCCCTTTCCCGGTGTTTGATGGAAGGCTACCGCCTTCTCGAAGATCCGGTTGATCTCACCGGTACCCACCTTGATATCGAGACCCTCGAGGGCCTGGTTTAGAGCTGGAAAGAGCTTGGTGACTCCCCTCCCGGTTTCAGCGGACAGGTTGACGCGAGGTGGGTCCGCGTAGAGTGTCGCCATTCGCTCCCAGGTCAACTCTAGGTGCTCGCGCGCATCGTCGTCGAGGAGATCCCACTTGTTGCAGACCACGATCAGACTCCGGCCCATGTCCCAAGCCGCTCCGGCGATCCCGAGGTCTCCGCTGGTGACCCCCTCACTCGCATCGATGACGAGCACCACGATCCGGGCTCGGTCGATCTGCCGTCTCGCCATCATGATCGCTAGATCCTCGGCGGCTCCCGATGTCTTAGCTCGCCGGCGAATGCCCGCGGTGTCGACCAACAGGTACTGCTTCCCCTCATACTCGAGCAGGCTATCGATCGGGTCTCGTGTCGTCCCGGCTACCGGCGACACCAGCACCCTGGGCTCGCCGGCCAGTTTGTTGACAAGAGACGACTTTCCCACGTTGGGTCGTCCGACGATGGCCACCGGCGGAGCGTCGGGCGTTTCGATATCACCGGCCTCAGGAACCGCAGCATCGATCGCTTCGACGAGATCGCCTATCCCCTCTCCGTGTTCGGCGGAGACAAGAAGGACCGAGGAAATTCCAAGCGCGTAGAACTCACCGAGGTTCTGTTGCGCTGCCTTGGTATCTCCCTTGTTGACAGCGAGCAGAGCAGGCTTTCCGCGACCACGCAGTGCTTCCCAGACCTCTATATCCGCCGGGACTAGCCCTTCACGGCCGTCGACGACGAGGACCAGGAGGTCACACTCCTCGACGGCGAGAAAGACCTGTTCATTGAGGCCGAGAAGGTCCTCGTCGAAGGCCAACCCTCCGGTATCGATGACATACACCGACTCCTCGTTGTCCAGCTGGATCTGGCCGACGATGCGGTCCCTGGTCACGCCCGGCTGATCGTGCACGATCGATTGACGTCGACCGACGAGACGATTGAACAAGGTGGACTTGCCGACATTGGGTCGGCCAACGATTGCAACGGTAGCGGTCATTGGAGGTCGTCGAACTCCTGCTTCAACTCGCGAAAGTAGATCATCCAGTCGCCGTCGATCTGCTTCATCTGGTACTCGATACGATTGCGGGTCCCCAGTCTCTCGGAGACCAACGACCGGGCACTGCCGGTACTGTAGTAGTGAAGGTCCCAGGTCTCCAAGGTCGTGACCAGAGCGAAGTTGTTGCCGAACAGGTTGGTCGACTCCACGGTGAGGTCGACCAACTTCGCCTCCACTCTCATGCCTGAAGTCGCGAGATCACTGACTCTCTTCTCGACCTGGGCAAGGACCCTCTCGACCGCGAACTCCCGCAGGATCTCGATGTTGCCGGTCGAGTAGGCTTCGGCAAGTACGGGCGCATAGGTCTCGATGCGACGCTGAAGCACCGCCTCCTCGGAAGCATCCGCCTCGGCTGCCGTCCCATCCTCCGGGACGGAGTTCGAATCCCCGGGGGCACGCTCTCCGCAGGTCCACAGGAGCAAGGGAGCTGCCAACAGGAGTGTCATCGCCAGTGCCTTCATCGTCTATTTCGTCCTCGTCTTCCTTGCTTTGGCTTTCTTTCGGTCTTCTGCAGTCGCCGACCGCTGCGTCCTCCCGAGAGGATCTCGAGGTCCAACCCTCGATGCCTCTGATCGACTCCGGTGAGCCGCACTTCGACCGGCTGGGCGAGCTGGAACGTCGTTCCGCTCTTGGAACCCACCAGTCGGTGGCCCTCTCCATCGTACTCGTAGTAGTCGTCGCCGAGCTTCGACACCGGTACCAACCCGTCGACAAAGAGGTCGTCGAGCTGGACGAAGAGTCCGAAGGGTTGGACCCCTGTGATCCTACCCTTGAAACGCTCTCCCTGTCTCTGGCTCAAGAATCTCACCTTCTTCCATTGCAGAAGTTCCCGTTCCGAGTGCTCGGCACGACGCTCGGTGAGCGAACAGTGCTCCGCGATCTCCTCGAGCAAGGGCTCGATGCCCCTTCTCTTCTCCTTGGACTCCTGCTGCCCCCGGATCAGTTCCTTGAGCTGACGATGAACTACGAGATCGGGATAGCGACGGATGGGAGAGGTGAAGTGAAGGTAGTACTCGGAGGCGAGGGCGAAGTGCCCCTCACAGCGATTCTTGTAGACCGCCCGCTGTTGAGTCCGCAGTACCAAGGCCGAAACGAAGGGTTCGTCGGGGGTATCCGCAACCTTCCGCAGGATAGCCTGAAGGTAGGCTGGGGAGACCTTGCCTCCGTCGGCTCGTGGACTCTCCTTCGGGACCAGTCCCAGAGGCTTGAGGATCTCTTGCAGCTCTCGGAGCCTCTCGGGGTCCGGTGGATGGTGGACTCGGAAGATCCCGGGTTGGTCGCGGGTCACGAGCTCCTCCGCCACCGCCTCATTGGCCGCAATCATCAGCTCCTCGATGATGCGATGGGCAACGTGTCGCTCCCCCGGGCGGATCCCCACCGTGGCGCCATCGGTGTCGAGAATGACATCCCCAGTGGGCAGATCAAAGTCCAGAGATCCACGGGCTAGGCGGTCACGATGGAGGGCAACCATCAAGGCCTGTGCCTCGATGAGCAGCGGCAAGACCTCACCGTAGTCCTCGCGGTCGGAGGGTTCGGGACGTTCGAGCACCCGACGCACTTCGTCGTAGGTTAGCCGGCGGCGACTACGGATCACCGTTTCGGCAAACTCACGGCGCTGGATGCGTCCCAGGTTGTCGACCTCGAGGAAGACCGAGAGCGTCAGTCGTTCCACGTCCGGTCGAAGCGAGCACAGGCCGTTGGACAGCTTCTCCGGCAGCATCGGAATGGCTCGTTCCGGGTAGTAGACGCTGGTTCCACGATTGTAAGCCTCTTCGTCGAGGGCGCTCCCCGGACGCACGTAGTGCGCGACGTCGGCGATGTGCACCCCCAGGCGTAGTCTGCCGTTGGGTAGTCGTTCGAGAGAGATAGCATCATCGAAATCGCGGGCCGTCTCTCCATCGATCGTCACCGTCACCTTGTCTCGCAGGTCGGTGCGGTGCTTGAGATCTTCTGGTCCTGGGTTGGGCGGCAGTCGCTCCGCTTCCGCGACGGCTGCTTCGTCCAAAGTCTCCGGGATACCGTGGTGCCGAAGTACGGCCAGGACATCTACCCCGGGCTCTTCGAGGGGGCCCAGGATCTCGACGATCGAGCCCCGAGCGCTGCCCCGCCCGCGGGGCGGCTTGTCGATCCGTACGACTACGTAGTCCCCCACCTCGACTCCCTCGACCGGGCGTAGATCGACGTCGTAGGCGACCTTGGTGTCATAGGGCGAAAGCCACCAACGTTGACCGTTTGACTCCGCCGTACCGACCATGGTTCCAGCTGTTGCTACTTCCTTATCACTCATACTCTCTCCACATTTCAGCTGGTTCGACCCCTGGCGGCAGAGTTGCCGCCCTTACACTCTATGCGAGCCGGCCACCGACCGGTACCCGGTGAACTTCCGCATTGGGTACATTGCTCTTGGTACAATTGACAGTACGAGGGGCCAGGACTAGAATCTCGTTTCCTTTGCATCGCTCTCGCCTCTGGCGTGTCGTGATGATCGAGGACGGTCGGACGACTCGGCCTGCGAAGTTGGAATGCGAAAGTGGCGGAATTGGTAGACGCGCAAGATTCAGGTTCTTGTGCCCGCAAGGGTGTGGGGGTTCGAGTCCCCCCTTTCGCACCACAGCTTTGCCTTGCACAGTCCGTACCCACTGCAGTCTGTTCGGTCCCCAGTCAGCCGATCCCCTCGCTGCTCAGGAGCAACCCCGCGCGGGCCACGATGGTTTGATTTCGGGAGAGCGTTGCCTGTACCTTGGTCAAAGCACCGAAGGTGCCCTGGCGCTGTGCCTCCGCAACAAGAGTATCACCGACCCTTAGCGGCGACTCGAGCTGAAAATCACTCACCCCCGCCAACAACCCCAGCTTGGTTGGCACGGTGGCCGGCCCATTCGGATCAGCCGCCAAGATCACGGCACACGCTTGTGCCATGAGTTCGATGGCGAAAAAGTCGGGAAAGCATCCGTCGCGCAGCCGTCCCCACGGGCCACCATGGGTCAACCGGACTCTGACTTGGTCCCACCGGACGTCTTCGCTACTTCCTTGTTCGCCGGTGGCGACAAAGCGAAAGGGGTGACGATGCGGTAGATCGATGCGGTTTGGGGTCAACTAGCCAAGCGCTTGGTCAACTTGCCGAGCGCTTGGAGGCCACGAAGGTCGCCAGGGACTCTACCGAAGCCAGGGCCTCGGCGCCGACCTCTTCGTCCTCGATCTTGACCCCGAACTCCTGCTCGACCCCAAGTACGAGTTCCAGCGCATCGATGGAGTCCAAACCCAGTCCCTCTCCGAAAAGGGGATCGCCATCACCGATGGAGTCCGGACTCTCCTCCAGCTTTAGGCGGTCGACGATGAGCACCTTGATCTGACGCTTGAGGTCTTCGTGCTGAGCTGCGGGTTCGGTATCTTTTGGATCTAGCTTGATTTCCTGTGTCATAACGG
>JAIOJS010000403.1 GCA_019911795.1 Thermoanaerobaculia bacterium
GCCACTCCCACCGCAAGCTTGCCATTGGGGTAGTTCGGGACGTCGACCCGCGGCTCGCCGACGGCGCCGCGGAGGTTGCCGTCGGCGTCCGCTTCCGCGAGGAGCAGCTTCAGGGGACCTTCGCTACGAATCTCGAGGTGAAGCCGGGTCGCCCCCTTGGAGGACAACCGTCGCATCATCGCCACTCCGGCCATTCCCCGGCCGAGGGCGGCCGCCGCCACCGGCGACAGATCCAGGCGATGGGTCACATACTGCAGAGGCGCAGTGACGTCCGCGGCGGCCCAACGCAGAAATCCGCCACCCGCGGTGCCGGACTCCAGGACCCCTTCGGCCATCGCCCCGTCCTCAGTCGTCGAGTCTTCCGTCTCGCTGGTAGTTCCGTCGGCGTCACTCTCGTCCATGGGCGGAGATTCTAAACGATCCGCGACCTGACCCGGGGACACTAGTCAGAGTGCCTACCATCCCCCGCGCCGCCGCAACGACACCCAGCGACTCGCACTTCCCAGGATCAGATGGTCCAGCAGGCGGATCCCGACGAGGTCGCCGGCGTCGGACAAGCGCCGCGTGAAGCTCAGATCCTCGGCGCTCGGCGACGGATCCCCACTGGGATGGGTATGGAAGACGACGACTCCGGCGGCCGACCGCAACAGCGCCTGCTTGAGAATGGCCCGAGGCTCTACCGCGGCTCGGCCAAGGGTTCCACGAAAGAGCTCTCCCTCGCCGAGAAGCCGATTGCGGATGTCGAGGAACAGGGCGCCCATCACCTCCTGGTCCCGATCGGCATAGCGCAGGAGCAAGTACCTCGCCACCGCTTCAGGGTGCCCGAGTCCCAGGCGCTCCGGCAGCTCCGCTCGGGCCAGGCGGCGGGCCAACTCGACCGCGGCGAGCAGCGAGGCCTGCTTGGCCGCCCCCAAGCCCTTGCGGCGGAGGGCCCGGGCCTCCAGGGTGACGAGACCGGCCAGTCCACCACTGTCGATGAGGAGATCCTGAGCGAGGTCGAGCGCCGACGATCCGGCGCAGCCCGTGCGCAGCATCACCGCCAGAAGTTCACCATCCGATAGCGCCGGACCACCCTCTCTTAGGAGGCGCTCTCGCGGGCGATCCCGCGAAGGCATCTCGCGGATCGTTCGACGCACGGGTAGGGCGGGATCGGCGGCAATCACCGTTTCGACTGGATCCGAGTTGATCGTCCTCATGACGACTTGAACGGATTGCCTCCCTACTCCCTTACATCAGGGAGGGGCCTTGTAGGGCTGGGCTGCGCCCCTCTACTTCCGGGCGAGACTCTTCAGTTCCTCCAAGATCTCCAGCGCTGCATCGACGCCCTTCTGACTGTCGCGGATCATCAGCGTCGAGGTCGCCGAGTCCACCACGACCTTTCGTGACCGGGTCTCTTCTCTCAACGCCTTCATGAGGTCGCCCGGTGAGAGGCCGTCCGTACTCACGGCCACGATCACGGTGTCGTCGCTGGGTACCGATCGAAAGATCGGCCTGTCTGCGTCCGTCCTGGGCTGTTCTAGCATCCCGATGACATCTTCGGCAATCGACAAGTTCTGGGTGCTATCCCGAATCTTCAGGCTGTGCTCGCCAACGATCTCGATCTTTGCGCTTCCGACCAGGGTGCGGATGGCGGTCGCCGCAGAGGCCGGGGATGTTTGGCGAAGTTCGAGCATCAACGATTCGACCGGGGTGTCGGCGGATGGCACCGGAAGGGCGAGGATCGATGCTGCCGAAAGAACCAGGGCGACACCGATTGCGAGTACGGAAGTTCTAGACATGCTCTTCTCCAAGTTAGAGGCCAGGCTCGAACTACCCATCCTCGGGCGAAGTCAAGCCAAACGCGATGATGTGTCGATCCCTTCTACGCTGCCCGTTCCAGGGGCGTCTAGAAGGATCCTAGTGCACTCGTGGACTGTAACCCTCGAACGGTTAGTGGTTGGGCGTGTCATCAGGGGCGAGATCAAGGCGCCCCGACGCAGGCATAGCGGGGCCTATGTCGAGGAGGGGCAACGCCGAGCTCGGCCCTGAGGGCCGGCCAGGCGCTAATC
>JAIOJS010000404.1 GCA_019911795.1 Thermoanaerobaculia bacterium
CTACTAAGTCCCGTCCGGGACTACATCATCCACCCAACACACCCTGCCCGAACGACGTCGGCCCTGCGGGGTACGTCGTGGACCTCCGCTGGGGATAGATGCTCTGGAGCACCGTTGTCCCAATCGCTGCCTTTTCGGTGCCCGCGAGCGAGGAGCCAACGGGGGCGTCGGCGTTCCAGGCGACGCCAATGTTGTGGGCACCGGCGCCCGCCCTTCAACGAGCCATCAGCAACCGCTCGAGATCGGCGAGTCGACGCTCTATCGCCCGAAGGGTCGGAGTCCTGGACCGGAATAGCCACGTCAGCGAGGTGATGGTGGCCGCGAGCAGAGCGAGGACTCCAGTGCCGGACACGATGATGAACGAGACCCTGAGCACCTCGACAATGGCGCCTCCCCCGTTCAGGATCAGCCCCGCCACGCTGGCTCCGAGCACGAGACAGACAAAGGTGACCGACCAGGAGAGGAGGGCCAATCGCCGGACCCTCCTTTCAAATTTGAGTTCATTCTCCAACAGGATCTCGAACACGGCGTCTGAGTCTCTCGCAGGAGCCTCCGATTGATGATCGGCTTGGATCAATCTATCCGCCAGTTCGGAGGGTTCTTTTCGGGTCATGGTTCTTCTCCGTTAGTCATGGTTTCTTCTCCAGAAGATCTCGATGCAGGGTTTTCTTGGCATAGTGAAGGCGTGATCGGACCGTCCCGATTGCGCAGCCGACAATCTCGCTGATCTCCTCGTACGACAGATCGTCGACAAATCGCAGAGTAAGGACCTCCCGATGAGGTGCTGACAATCTCTCCAACCCAAGCTGAATGGCGCCAGCGTCGAAAGCACCGAAGAGGTCCAACTCGTCTCCGGTAACCGACTGTGGATCGACCTCCAGTTCCACCGGAAGGTCCTCGATCGGGATCTCGCGGCGGGCGCGACGCAGCTTCGAGATCGCTCGGTTGTGGGCGATACGGTAGATCCATGCCTTGAACGCCTCCGGCTGGTCCAACGTGTTGAGTCTTCGAACAACCGTTATCCAAACCTCCTGCAGAACATCCTCGGCATCGGCCGGGGAGCCCATCAAACGCCTGAGGTAGTACAACAGCCGCGAGTTGTAGCGCTCGAAGAGACCTCCGTAGGCATCACGGTCCCCAAGCTGTGCCCGCAACACCACGAGGTGTTCGGCCACCCGTTCGGCAGATCGCGAATCCAGCGCCATGCGACGTCAGTCCTGTGAACGGGGCATGTAGTGGACGTTCGGCGTTGTCACCGATCGCGGGAACCGCACTGTCCTACCCCGCAGAAACTCTCCGATCTTCTCGTGAGCCGGTGGCCAGTAGTTGTACAGGTTGTAGAGCGCCCCATGGTTGCCGCCGATCACCTCGACCAGCTGTCCATTGGTCAACCCGGCCATGACCTCGCGAGCGTTCCCGATCGGGGTCGAGGTGTCCCAGGTCCCGTGGACGACGAGCGCCGGGATACTGGATAGAACCGGGGATCTGAAAGCCTCCCCCAGGTCCGGCGCCCGCCAAGCGGGGCACACTTCCGCGTACTCGAAGTTGATATCTCCCAGGAGTTCCATCGCCGGATCATGCCGCAAACGCGCCTCCCGCTGGCTACTGATCCCGGAGGAACAATCCATCATGTAGTGCATAGGCCGGTCCAATCGGAGCTCTCGAAGCTGGATCGCAGCCTGGGCGATGTGGGAATAGTCACCCTGGTGAAGATCGAGAATGAACTCGGGCCAGGCGTTGGGTCGACTTCGGCGGCCAGCTTGATAGCCGGCCACGAGGCGGACCAAGAACGCATCGACCAGGACGTGCGTCGTCTCATCCCCCTCCCCGACCGCTACTTCGACATCCACCGGATTCTCTTCGAGGCGCTCGATCACTCCTCGAAGGAGTTCCAGTAGACCCTCCTCGGGAATGCTGGGGCCCAGCTCCTCGCTCACCTCAGCAGCACCGGCGATCCGCTCGTAGGTTGCCAACCGGCCCGCCGGGTCGTCCCAGGTCTGATCGACCCCTTCGATACCGTAGAGAAGCACACGGTCGATCGCCTGCGGTGCGAGGCGCAGGAGGGCGAGAGCCAGGTGACTGCCGTAGCTCCCCCCGACGAGACTCACCGACGAGTATCCCAGAGCCCCTTTGAGCTGCAGCACATCCGCCGCATTCTCGAGGGTGGTGTAGCCTTCGAGATCGACACCGGCTGAGATCCAGCGTTCCCTACACTCAATGGACATTTCGACCATCGAGGCCGCCACCACAGTGCGCGTCAGCACCCGATCCCGAGGCAAGCTGCGACGGATACCGTCGCAATCGAGTTCAGGCTTGGATCGTCCCGCTCCCCGCTGATCGAAGAGGACCACATCAGCGATCCCACGATAGAACGCGATCTCCTCGTAGTAATCGGGATCTTCAAAGCGCTCGATCCAGGAGGATCCGGGCCCGCCCGCCAAGAGGAAGATCGGGACAGCCGGTACTGCCGATGTCGATCGCAATCGATAGAAGGGTATCGAGATCGCAGGACTCGTGGTCTTCGATCGATTCTCCGGCACCAACAGCACACCGGATTCGACCTCCACCGACCTTCCGTCTTCCAAGTCAACGCTGATAGGTTTCAGGCTCAGTTCGCCAACTAGGCCCGTTGGCCGGTCGAGATCCAGCGGCCACACCGCCAAGGGCATCGCTATCGCGACGGACAGCGCCATCCCCCACCCAAGTCGCCTGCATCGTGTCCCAATCATCGGTTGTTCCTCTTGGTAGTCCTGGTGTTCGCGGCCACCCACGGCGACCTCGCACCCCAAGACGCGAACCGACTCCAAAAGGTTCAATCTCCGGCCGTGCCCAAAGGCAGCGACGCCGAGATCCGATCGGTCCAGGCGTCAGCAGCTCACAGCGGCGGGCGGCGGTAGCCGGCGGCCATGACGAGGAAAAACATGCCGACTGATCGGACCGAAGTGCCCATCGGCTTCGAATAGGAGGAAGTGCGTCACCACGAGTTGATCACGCGATACCTCGATCAGGTTGAAGGAGTTCCGCTCTCGCTCACGACCGCGGCCGCGGCGCGAAGTGCTGGTTCCCGACTGGACAACGGTCACCCCTCGGTCCCGGTGACTGCCGAAGAAGAAGTCGAGGGAACTTCCGATAAAGGCGCGATGGAGGTGCCCACCCAGCACGATCTCTACCCCCATTTCGATGAACCGCTTCATCGCCATGTTTGCCCCGCGAAGGGTGCGATCGTTCAAAGCGTCGGGAGCTTGCGCCAGATGGTGGTGGGTCACCACAATGCGGACGTCCTCTGGAGGTGCGGTCCGGAAGATCTCGGCGCAGGCGTCCATCTGACGCTTTCGCAGGCGCCCATTCGAAATCGCTTGCCTCGGGTTGGTCGAATCAAGGCCAACCAGCGTTGCGCCGGGGACTCGAAGAACCGGATTGAGGTCGTCGCTGATAATCTCCCGGTAGAGCTTGTGGGGAGTCCGCAGGCGCTCCAGCACTCGGTAGAGAGGTACGTCGTGGTTGCCCGGTACCACGATCCTCGGCACAGCCGGGAGGCGATCGAGGAATGCCTTAGCCTCCTCGAACTGGCTGCGGGTCGCCCGCTGAGTGAGGTCTCCACTCACCACGACCAGGGAAGGATCGAGAATCTCGGCCACTTTGAGCAGCTCTTCACCGACATGCGGAGCGAATGGGGGGCCGAAGTGTAGATCCGACACATGGAGGATGACGTGGCGGTCCCGACCCTCGAGGGCATCCGCCTTGGGCTCTGAGCCCAGAGAGGAGGTTTCCAACTGGGGTGATTGTGCAGGGTTCTGGAATGACATACCTCTCTACGATACAAGAACCGTTCCAACTATCGCCGCCTCCTCCACGTCGGGTGAACAGCTCCCAGGCTAGCTCCTCCCCTCCCCCGTCCGAAACGCTCTCTGCAGACCTTCCCATTGCTGTGAACCCGTCAGCTGGGTGAACCGCGACATCGGCGCCCCAACCTGCTCCACTATGATGCCGCTAGCCATGGAACCCCCAACGTCTGCCCACGACCCCAGCCCGGACACAAGGGTAGTCGCGGGAACGGGCCGAGTATCGGCGAAGACTGCAACCCCCTCGGCGACGATTCAGAGATTCCGTCAAGACGGTTCGAGGCGCCGTCGATGACGGCCGGGCCTCGACGGTGGATCGCCGGAGTGATTTTCCTCACCGTCGGCATCACGGTGTGGTTGCTGGCCCGAGAGCACCTGTCGCTGGAATTTCTCGTCGAACAAGAAGCCCGGTTGCGAGCGACCATCGAACGAAGACCCTGGCCTGCCTTCGGCATCGGCTTCTGTATCTACACCCTCATATCGATGTTTCCAGGAACCTCCGGCAAGTCGATCATCTGTGGCTGGCTGTTCGGCTTCTGGGCCGCCCTGGCAATGGTGACGGTGGCTCTCACGCTTGCCGCCATCGGTGGATTCACGATTTCCAGATACGTCCTACGGAATGCCGTCCGTCGACACTTCACCGACCGGGTTAGAGAAGTCGACAACGCCTTGGATCACGATGGCAGTTTCTATCTGCTGACCGTGCGGATGCTCCACATCCCGTTTACTCTCGTCAACTACCTCTCCGGAGCGAGTGGCATCGACCTCCGCACCTTCACCTGGACAACCGCAGTCGGTCTGGTTCCCAGTACCGCGATCTTCGTAGGAGTCGGATCGGGTCTCCCCACCCTACGCGAACTTCTCGATAATGGAACCTCAGGACTCATCAACCCGTCCCTCATGGCCGCTTTGGTGTTGATGGGACTCGCACCGTGGCTACTTCGCTGGCTGGTTCGGCAAATCGGAACATCGACCAAACGTCCGGACTCCAGATCCGATCTTCCAACCCAGTCCGATTCTCCAGCTCAGATCGATTCTCCAGCTCAGATCGAAGAGAGGACACCGTGAATATCAACCCGAATCTCGTAACCACTCTGCTCGCCCTCTTCATGGTGCTGTCGCTCGGCTCTCTCGCACGCTGGTCAAGTCTACGGGGACTGTCCGAGTCCAAGGCTCGAGCGAAGCGGAACAGTCTAAGAACCTGGTGGATCCTCGCCGTTCTCTTCGCGCTCGCCGCCATCTTCGGCAATCTCGGTGTCTGCGTGCTCCTTGGCGTTGCCAGTTGGGTTTCACTTCGGGAGTACGAGTCCTTGACTGTCGAAGATGCTGACACTCGAACTGTACCCTGGCTCCTGGCGCTGGTTCCCATCACCTACCTCGCAGTGTTCCTCGGCAAGGGACCCGAGGTCCTCCTCGGTCTGCCTTTGGTGGCTCTGGTCATCGCTTCCACATCCCGTGTGCTTCAGGGACGTACCGAAGGCTATCTGGCGGCGACCGGTCGCCTGCTCCTGGGAATGATCGTCCTCGTCTTCGGACCAGCCCACGCCGCGCTACTCCTCACCCTCCCCGAAGCAACTCCGCTCGCCGCAGATGGCGTCGGTTGGTTCGTCTTCCTCCTGCTCCTCACCGAGGTCAACGACATTGCCCAAGCATTGGTTGGCCGACGCCTGGGCAAACACCACATCACCCCCGAAGTCTCTCCCCACAAGACCGGAGAGGGCTTTCTCGGCGGTCTAGTCGTTACGGTGTTGGTCGCCATCCTGGCTGCCCCCTACCTGACTTCCCTAGCCTCCCGCCCATCCGTCGGCTCCCTCCCTCCGGGCCTTGGGTCTATCCTGTGGCCGGCCCTGGCGGGTGTCGTCATCGCCGTCGCCGGCTTCCTCGGCGACCTCAACATGTCCGCCATCAAGCGCGATATCGGGGTCAAAGACAGCAGTCGCTTGCTGCCCGGTATGGGCGGAGCTCTGGATCGTATCGATAGCCTAACGTTGAGCGCCCCTTCCTTCTATTGGTTCGTTTTGGCGACCGCCGGCTGAACGAGAACTGACCATGAACCACTCTCCAGAAGACAGCGAGTCACTCGACACGTCTCGAAGCCAGGACGAAGCGGAGGCACCCCACCGTATTGTCACCGTGCCGAACGCGCTCTGCGTATTCAGGATCGTGGCGGCTCCCTTCCTCTTCGTACTGGCAAGCCAGGGGCGACGAATCGAGTTGGTAGTGCTCTTCGTCCTCATGGCCCTGAGCGATTGGCTAGACGGCAAGGTGGCGAGGTGGTTAGACCAACGTTCGGCCATCGGGCCAACCCTGGACTCGGTCGCCGACCTGACCATGTACTTCGCCCTACTCATCGCCATGATCAAGCTCGAAGGACGAGCCCTGCTCGCGATCTGGCCATGGCTCGCCGTTCCGATCGCAACCTACGGTATGGCCGGAATCGCAAGTCTGGCAAGATTCGGCAGGTGGCCCAGTCACCATGTTCGAATGGCCAAGATCTCCTGGTTCTTGGTTCTCGGCGGGGCGGTTTTCTTCCTGGCCCAAGGCTCGCTCTCGCTCCTGCAACTGGCGATGGTCACGACCACCTTGGCCAACCTCCAATCGCTGGCCATCACTCGCGTCCTGCCACAGTGGACGAGCGACGTACCCACGATTACCGAGGCGAAACGACTTCGCGCCGCGCGGGCAATCCATCCCGACCGGTAACCCGGCGAGAGCGGAGCCCGCCCCAAACAAGTGGCCCGGGCTTGCGTAGTAACCTGTCATGGCCAATCAATGACACGGAGAGCAACATGACCCCTTCCTCGAACGCCCGCTGCCTTACCCTCATCACCCTAGCGCTCCTCATGTTGGGCGGACCGGCTCTGGCTGGTGAGATCCCTGGATTGTCATCCAAGACGCTGGACAACGGACTCGAGGTCATCGTCATCGAGAACCCGGCTGTCCCGCTGGTCACGGTAGAGATCGCCGTCCACGCTGGAGGCTTCGTCGAGCCCCCAGAGCTCGACGGTCTGTCCCACCTCTACGAGCACATGTTCTTCAAGGGAAACGCAGAGATCCCCACCCAGGAAGGCTTCCTCGAGCGTATGCGGGAGCTGGGAGCGGTGTGGAACGGAACCACCAGTGAAGAGCTCGTGAACTACTACTTCACACTGCCCTCCTCGCGACTGCGCGAGGGGACGGACTTCATGCGCGCCGCCTTGCTGCAACCGCTCTTCCGCCGCGACGAGTTAGTTCGGGAGCGCCCTGTGGTCCTCAGCGAGTTTGACCGCAACGAGGCCAACCCCAACTTTCATCTCTTCCGTGAGGTCAACCGGGCTCTTTGGGGCGAGAACTTCTCACGAAAGAACGTCATCGGCGATCGCACCGTGCTGGCGACGGCGACCAGGGAGCAGATGCTCCTCTTCCGTGAGCACTACTACATCCCCAACAACAGTGCTCTGATCTTCTCAGGTGACGTGGACCCGAGCGATGCGTTCGAGCTGGCGGAGGAGTTCTTCGGAGACTGGAAACGAGCCGAGGACCCGTTCCTGAAGTTCCCGGTGCCCTCAAATCCGCCCTTGACTGAGAGCTCGACACTAGCCGTCATCCAACCGGTGCAGCGCGTCACGCTGAACGTGGCCTGGCACGGACCGGGGATGAAGGCGGATCCTCCGTCGACCTACGCGGCGGACGTCCTCTCCTACATCCTGTCGCAGCCCGACTCCGGCTGGAACCGTCGGCTCGTCGAGTCTGGTCTGTTCGATTTCACCAATCTCAGCTATCTCTCCCAAGTCCACACTGGGCCGATCACCCTGATCGCCGTCACCTCGGCTGACCGGCTGGATCGAGCCTACTCCGCACTCCAGTCCGAACTCACGGCGCTGACTTCGCCGGACTACTTCTCGAACGAGGAACTCGCCTACGCCAAGAACCAATTGGAGTACTCGGAACTTCGCGGGCGACAGCAACCTAGCGAGTTCATCCATACCGTCTCGTTCTGGTGGGCGACCGGCGGCCTCGACTACTACCGCAACTACATCGACGACCTGCGAGCGGTCACCCGTGAGGACATCGGGCGATTCGTCCGCCGCTACGTCGAAGACAAGCCCCATGTCACCGCCGTTCTGATCTCGGAGGAAGAACTCGACCAGGTCGTCCTCCTGCGGGACGCTGAAGTCGTCCGCCCCGAGAGCGGAACGTCCGGAACCGCGATCGCGGCGCAGAAAAAGGAGGGAGCCGCGACCGAAGAGTTCGAGATCGCCGGAGTGCCGGTTCTCCTACGCCAGCTGCCGTCGGCACCGACCGTAGCCGTCGCGGCCTTCGTACGCGGCGGACTCAACGACACAGCGAGCTCGGATGCCGGCCTGGAGAATCTCGTCTGGTCGGTCGCAGCCAAGCAGAGCGCTGCCTATGACAAAGAGACGATGGCGCGGGAACTCACTCGCCTCGGAGCGCAGCTCGGCCATCAGATTCAAAGCAACTCCACGAGCTTCTCGCTCGACGCCATCGCCGACAACGCCGCAGAGAGTCTGACGATCTTCCTCGACGCCCTGACCCATCCGAGCTTTACCGAAGAGGAGCTGGGATTGGTGCGCGAGCGTCAGCTGTCGAATCTTGCCGCCAACGAAGCCGATCCCGATGAGCATCTTTCGCAGCTCGCTTCGCGGGCCCATTTCGGGGACCACCCTTCGGGCCTCGACCCACTCGGCAACGAGACGACCGTACCGTCCTTCGACGTCGGCGATCTGGAACGTAAGCACACTGCGATCCTCCAGCGCTCGCGACTCTTTTTCTCAGTCGCCGGCAACATCGACCGGCCTACCCTCGAGCGCCTGTT
>JAIOJS010000405.1 GCA_019911795.1 Thermoanaerobaculia bacterium
CGGCAGATCCGTCGCGGGGGTCCCCGCCAGCCAAGCAGCGAGCTGCGTTTCCACTCCCTCCAACGCCGACGAATGAATCACTGGGAAGTCACTCGGCAGGCCAGGCTGGTAGATCCAGGCGTTGACGTCGACCTTGGTTCCCTCGGAGCCTTCGGGCAGCTTGGAGAGCAGGTTGTCCTCGAGGTAGGCGACAAACTTGGCCGTATCGGTGGACTGGAAGGCATGGGCCTCGAAATATCCCTTGAGGAAAGGATCCCAAGTTTCCCGACCCACCGCCTCCTCCAATCGACGGAGTAAGAAGTAGCCCTTCTCGTAGGCGACGTCGGTCATCCCGTCGTCTGGATCGCGACCGTCGAGGTCCAGGTAGAGGTCGGTGTCGGCACTGTCGGCACCGATCCGTGCGATCGTCTCGTTGAGGTCCTGGCGACCGAGCTCTGCCAACAGCGTGGCGTAGTCCTCGCCGTAGACCTTTTCCATCACCCGGCGTTCGAGGTAGACGGTGAAGCCCTCGTTGAGCCAGAAGTCGTTCCAGGTGGCGTTAGTGACCAGGTTGCCTGACCAGGAGTGCGCCAGCTCGTGGGCGATAAGCGCTACCAATGAGCGGTCGCCGGCGATCACGGTGGGGGTAACGAAGGTCAGACGCGGATTCTCCATGCCTCCGAAGGGAAAACTGGGAGGCAGTACCAGCAGGTCGTACTTGCCCCACCGGTAGGGACCGTAGAGCTGTTCGGTGGCGGTGATCATCTGCGGAGTGTCGGCAAACTCCCACGCCGCGGCCTCTACCATCGACGGCTCGGCGTAAACGCCGGATCGATCGTCGAAGGCCCGGTACTCCAGATCGCCCACCGATAGGGCCAGCAGGTAGCTCGGGATGGGCTGGGGCATCTGAAATGTATAGACGCCATCGGGATCGACCGCGGTGGGATTCTCGGCGCTCATCAGGGCCATCAAACCGAGCGGCACCCGAATCGTAGCCGCATAGGTCATGCGTACTGCGGGCGAGTCCTGGCAAGGAACCCAGGTCCGCGCCAGGATCGCCTGCGACTGGGTGAACAGGAAGGGACGCTTACCGCCCGCCGTCTGCTCGGGAGCGAGCCACTGCACCGCATCGGCAGAACGGGTTGCGTACTCGATGTGGACCACCGCGGTGGTGGGCTCGATGGCGATGGTCAGCGGCTCGCCCAGGAAGGGTACCGACTCGCCAACCTCGAAGGTGGTCTCGCGATGGTCATCACCGAGAAGGACCCGGCGGATCTCGAGATCGCGGGTGTCGAGGACCAACCGGTCGGTACCCTGGTTGTCCAACGTCAGGGAGGCCATTCCGCTGAGTCGGCGCTGATCGAAGTCGACGGTGAGGTCGAGGTCGAGGTGAGTCACCTTGACCTTTTCCGGTTCGGCGAAGGAGTGGACGTCGTGGGTGGTGCCGGTGGCTGGTGCCGCTTCCTCCGTCGTGGCCGTCCCACCGGTCGCTTTGGGTTCGGTCGTCGAGCAGGCGGCTAGGCCCAGGGTGGAGGTGATCAGTAGGGTCAAGGTCAGTCCTGTTTTCATCGAGGGATCCTCGTCAGCATTGAGTTCTACGTTCTCGTCGGGGCTGTTCTGGTTCTGGTCGACGTCGGGGTAACGGTTCTCGTCGGGGCTTCCGCCAAGCGGCTCGCACACTCCCTCGCTACCCACCATGGTCTGGCCATTGTGACGCTCTCACGCAACTGCGTTCTGGCGGTTTACTAGAGGTAGAGGGGAACTGTAAGCTTGGTACCCTATGCCGCGCAGGATTATACCCATCTCCTCCGGGAAGGGTGGGGTCGGAAAAACCACGTTCGCGGTCAATTTTGCCCTCGTCCTGTCCCGCCACGCCAAGACTATCCTGGTGGATCTCGATACCGGAACCTCGTCGGTCCGGGGATGCCTACCCGTAGAACCTCTCAAGGACCTCTACCATTTCAAGCGCAAGAGTGCTCGGTTGGAGGACTGCATCACCACGTTGGGGCCGGAGTTCGACCCCGATGGTTTGCACTCGAAGTTCGGCTTCATCGCCAGTCCCAAGAACTTCATCAACGAATTGGCCAATCCCGATGCGAAGTTCCGTCGCGAGCTGGCATATGAGATCAACCGACTCCCCGCCGACTACGTCGTCCTCGACCTGCGCGCGGGACTGGACGCAAACGTCCTCGACTTCCTCCCCTACTCCAATTCCGGCATTCTCGTCTTCACCCCGCACCACCCTGCCGCCACCATTGCCGCCTCCGAGATCGTCAAGGCGATCCTCTTTCGCTCGCTGAGAATCCTCTTTGGCAAGGGGTCAACCTTCTTCAGCCTGCCCCGGATGGAGCGCTACTACACATTCATCAACGAACTCCTCGACCAGGTCGAGGATGTCTACGATGAATCGATCCCCAATCTGGATACATTCCTGTCGCAACTTCGCGAGGCACTCGGCGAGCACCCGATCCTGCACGCGATCTCAGACACCCTCGAGTCGTTCCGAGTGCACTACGTGCTGAATATGTTCAACGGAATCGACCAGGGCTACGAGCAGGCGGTCATTCCCTTCGTCAAGAACCTCACAGACAACGTCTCCAGTCGCCTCCATCTGACGCAACTCGGGTGGGTGGTCGAGGACCCGAGAATTCACGAGTCGAATCGAAGTGGCTTTCCCATGGTGCTCGACCGCCGGACACCTACGACCAAAGTGCGACCGAGTCAGCCCTTCGACCCCGTCATGGACGAGCTCGAGAAGTTGGAGTCGTCGGTCCTCGGTCTGCGCCGGCCGGAACGACGTCGAACCGATCGCCCGGTAGCGGTCAAGAAGACCGAGACCATGGATCTCCTGGAGGGGCAGCTCCAGACACTGAAGGCGATGTACTCGGACCGCAAGCAGGACGCCGTACGGGAGAACTTTTCCTACATCGTCTATCGCGCGCTGAACCTGATGTCGTCCAGCTACGGCCCCAATGAACTCGGGACGACTCAGTTGGCGTCGCCAGAGCGCCTCCTCGACTGGTACCTGAGTCGGCAGACCCAGCGCTAGTGCTCACCCCCTGAACCGTCACGCCGCGACGCAGCAAGTTCATCCTCCCCGCGGTCTGACCAGGGCGGTCTTCGAGTCACTCGACGCACCGCCACTGCCTTGCAACTGTTCAGAGCGTTGAACCTGAGCGCGATTTTCAGGATCGCAAACAACTTATGCCGTGGCACGGCAAAAGAATTCCGCAGTGCGGCAGATTATGGTAAACTTCAGGGGATGACACACCAATTCCAGGGAGGCCAGATATGAGCAGAAAGAATCCCACCCGTCACGTTACCGAAGCCGAAGCGATGGAGGTTGCCGAAGCCTCCCGTGAAAAGGAATGGCAACGACCAAGCTTCATGAAGGAGCTCTTCCTCGGGAACTTCCGGCTCGATCTCGTCCACCCGTACTCCGCCGAGAAGTCTACGCGCCCTGAGTTTCTCGCCTTCTTCGAGACTTTTCAGGAGGTTCTCAAGGAGCACTCCGATCCGGTAGAGATCGATGCCACCGGGGAGTACCCGCCCGCCCTCCTGGATGCCTTCCGCAAGCTCGGAGTTTTTGGGATGAAGATCCCCACCGAGTACGGCGGCCTCGGCTTCTCACAGGCCGAGTACCAACTGATTATGGAGTTGATCTCGACCTGGGACGGCAACATCAGCGCTCTGATCTCGGCCCATCAGTCGATCGGCGTCCCTCAACCACTCAAACTGTTCGGTTCGGACGAGCTGAAGAAGGAGTACCTCCCACGCTGTGCCAAGGGTGAGATCTCTGCCTTCGCACTGACCGAGAACGACGTCGGTTCCGATCCGGCACGCCTCAGCACCACCGTCGAACTCTCCGAGGACGGCAAGCACTACATCCTCGATGGCACCAAGCTGTGGTGTACCAACGGGACGATCGCCGACCTGTTGGTGGTGATGGCCCGCCATCCCGACAACAACCGGATCTCCGCCTTCGTCGTCGAGACCGGCTGGAAGGGCGTCAAAGTAGAGCACCGTTGTCACTTCATGGGGCTTCGCGCCCTCGCCAACGCGGTGATCAGCTTCGACCAGGTCAAAGTCCCGGTTGGCAACCTGATCGGCAAGGAGGGTCGCGGCCTCAAGATCGCCCTCACGACCCTCAACGATGGTCGCCTCTCCATTCCCAACGGCTCGGTCGGCGCCATGAAGCTGTGCATCAAGATCTGCCGAGAGTGGGCCTCGGAGCGAGTCCAATGGGGCAAGCCGGTGGGATACCACGAGGCGATCACCCACAAGATCGCCGACATGGCATCCACCACCTTCGCCATGGAGGCGATCGCCAAGTTGACCACCTGGATGGCTGACCAGGGTAACTTTGACATCCGCCTCGAGGCGGCCGCCGCCAAGGAGTGGAACAGCGAACGCGCCTGGCACATCATCGACGAGACGATGCAGATCCGAGGCGGTCGGGGCTACGAGACCGAGAAGTCTCTCGCCGCTCGCGGTGAGGAGCCGATCGGCGTCGAGCGCATGATGCGCGACTACCGCATCAACCGGATCTTCGAAGGTTCCAGTGAGATCATGCACCTATTCATGGCCCGCGAAGCCGTGGACAAGCACCTCCAGGTAGCCGGTGATCTGATCGATCCGAAGAAGAACGCGAGCGAGAAGACCGCCGCCTTGGTCCAGAGCGCCGCTTTCTACGGCACCTGGTACCCGACCCGCTGGCTGGGTTGGGGACAGTGGCCGCGCTACTCCGAGTTCGGCCGGCTCGCCGGCCACCTCTGCTTCGTGGAGCGCAACTCGCGACGCCTATCGCGCCAGGTGTTCCACGGCATGATGGTCCACCAGGCCCGCCTGCAGAACAAGCAAGCGTTCCTCTTCCGGCTCGTCGACATAGCCAACGAACTCTTCGCCATGACGGCCTCGGTCAGCCGAGCCCAGTCGATGCGTCAGCAGCGGCTTCCCGAGGCGGCCAGCGCCGAGCGTCTCGCCGATCTCTTCTGCTGCAACTCCCGACGCAAGATCCAGGATCTCTTCCGCGATCTGTGGCGAAATGACGACTCCTTCAAGTACAGCGTCGGTCGCGGGGTCCTCGACAATCAGTACATCTGGCTGGAGGAGCTCCTAGAAGGGTTGCACGGTGCGTCGCCGGTTCAGGCCCCTCAGAAGACCAAGGGAGCGAAGGAGCCCAAGGAAGCTAAGGAAGGACCGCGGCGTATCGCCCGCAGTGGCGCCAAGAAGCCGGCCCTCGCCGGGTAGCCAACGACCTTAGATTTCGGACCAACCTAGTGGTCAGCTTCGCCCGCACTTCGGTGCGGGCGAAGTGCGTTTCCGAGTCTCCATTCAGTTCGAGGCCTCCATTCAGAGAACCTCGCGAACGGCCTCGGGCTCATAAGTCGTTACCTCCAAGAGGTTTCCCCACGGATCCGAGAAATACACCGACAGCGCCTTGCCGTGGTCCTGGATGTCGCTCGCTGGCAGCGGAGTCTCGCGCCACACTCCCGACCGCTCGACAAAGCGCAGAAACTCCTCGGCCGAAACCCGAAAAGCCAGCCTCCGCAGGCCACGGACCGCTTCCTCACCCTGGCTGAGGCCCACGAAGAGCGCCAGCTTCGTCTCGCCGCCGTCGTTGCTGATGAGCAGCGGTCCACCCTCGGTAGCCCAGCCGCGGTATTGCTCCAAGATCTCGAATCCGAGAACGCGTCCGTACCATTGTGCGGCACGGTCTCGGTCCGGGACAAACAGTTCGACATGATCCAAACGCATCGCATCCTCCTGCCACCATGATGTCAAAACTCGCGCAACCCAACGAGCGGTGATCAGACCTCTATAGAATGCGACTCCGATGAAGACTCAGCCCACCTTCGCTCCCACGATCCGACGTACAGCGTCGTGGACTATCCTCTGGCTGGCCGCCACCTTCGTCGCTCTGAGCTCCGCATCCGCCGCAGACCAGGTCCTCTCGGTGGATGGCGCGGCCAGTTCCGTCCGCTTCACCCTCGGCGCCACCGGACATACCGTCGAGGGAGAACTCTTCCTCGAGAATGGAGAGGTTCAATTCGATCCCGCAACCGGCGCGGCCTCGGGAACCCTGCGAGTCGATGCCCGTCGCGCCGTCACCCACAACGCCAAGCGCGATACCAAAATGCACGAAACGGTGCTCGAGAGCGAGCGTCACCGGTGGATCGAGTTCGAGCTACAAGGAGTGACCGGGACCCTGCCCTCCGCCGAGGATTCGAAGCCCGCCACCCTTCGGTTGCGTGGCATCATGAACCTGCTGGGCAAGAATCATCCGATGACACTTCCGATTGAGGTGACCCGACGGCAGGAGAGCGTCACGGTAACCGCCGCCTTCACCGTCCCATACGTCGACTGGGGTCTCCACGACCCAAGTGTCTTCGTCCTCCGGGTGGCCAAGGAGGTTGAGGTCGAGGTTGGTTTGATGGGCCGCCTAGTCGCCAATTCGGAGCCGGACAGTCCGTGATTTTCAGTCAGGCCCCATCGAGCCGTAGCCATGTCTGAAATCCCGTACCTCCAAGACGTTATCGTCCTCTTCGGCACCGCGCTGGCCGTTCTCGTGGTCAGTTACCGGCTGAAGATGGGGCCGATCGTCGGATTCCTGCTTACCGGCATGCTGGTTGGCCCCGCAGGGGCCGGTTGGATCCGCGACACTCACCAGGTTGAGATCTTCGCCGAGCTCGGAGTCGTCTTCCTCCTCTTCGGTATCGGACTCGAGATCTCCTTCGATCGTCTGCGCCGCTTGGCTCGGTTCCTCATCGTGGGTGGCGGTCTTCAGGTAGGGGCGACGATCGGGCTCGTCGCTGGACTGGCCCTGCTCTTCGGCCAACCCTCACGTACTGCCCTCTTCCTCGGCATGGTCGTCAGCTTGAGTAGCACTGCCATCGTCATGAAGCGGTACCTCGAGCGTCGCGAACTGGAGGCCCCCCATGGCCAGGTGTCCACTGGCATCCTGCTCTGCCAAGACTTCCTGATCGTCCCCTTTCTCCTCCTGGTCCCCGTTCTCGCCGGTACCACCGAGACCACCGGTCGGGAGGTGCTCTGGCGCTTCGGCGGCGGACTCCTCATCGTGGCTATCGTCTTTGGACTGGGACGACTCCTCGTCCCGAAGATCCTCGCTCTAGTAGTTCACACCGAAGTTCGCGAGCTCTTTGTCATCGGCTCCCTCCTCGCATGCCTCGGCGGCGCACTCGTGACCGAGACTCTCGGCTTCTCCCTTGCCCTCGGAGCCTTCCTCGCTGGCATCCTCCTCTCGGAGTCCGAATACCACCATCAGGTGATCGCCGAGACCGGTCCCTTCCGCGATGTCTTCAACAGCGTGTTCTTCATCTCGGTCGGCATGCTGGTCCAGTTGGACTACGCAGTTTCTCACCTGACCCTGGTACTGGGACTGACCGCCGCGGTCATCGCGCTCAAGGGCGTGGTCGTCTTCGCTGCGGTGTCGATCCTTCGCTTTCCCTTCCGCACCAGCGTTATCGCGGCCCTCGGGCTCGCCCAGATCGGTGAACTCTCCTTCCTTCTGGCCCGCGCCGGACACCAGAACGGGCTCCTCGGGGACCAGGGCTATCAGCTGATCCTCGCCGTCGCCGTGCTCACCATGCTCCTTACTCCCGGGGCGATGGCGCTCGCCTCACGCATCGCCGATAGAAGTCGGCGGACCCTTGATGCCAGCGAGTCCCCGGAGCCGGCCGTCGAAACATCTCATCACGTCGTTGTCGTTGGCTACGGCCTCAACGCCCGCCATCTGTTGAGAGTTCTCGACTCCGCCCGCACCCGGCACGTCGTCATCGAGGCGAACGGGGCGAAGATTCGTCAGGGCACCGAGGCGGGACGCACGATGCTCTATGGCGACGCCACCCGCCCGGAGATCCTCCGCCGCGCCAACATCGAGTCGGCACCGGTCCTGGTGGTAGCGATGTCCGATCCCGTGGCGACGATCTCGGTGGTTCGTAGCGCTCGCCAGCTCAACCCACGCGTCCATATCATCGCGCGCACCCGACGGCTCGCTGAGATCGAGGAGCTGACCGCCTCCGGTGCGAATGAAGTGGTGGCCGAGGAGTTCGAGACCTCGTTGGAGATCGTGACCGCGGTGCTGCAACGGTTGCACGTGCCGGGAAACATCATCCGCTCCCAAGCCCGTCTCCTCCGCGCCGATGGCTATCAGATGCTTCGCTCCCCCGCTCCCAGCCAGCTGTCGGAGCCCCTACGTCGTGCGCTCGCCGTCGGCACCACCGACTCCTTCCTCCTCGGACCGGAGCACAAGGCGGTAGGAGAGACTCTACGCAGTCTCGATCTCCGGAGTCGCACCGGCGCCACTGTCCTCGCCGTGGTTCGTGGGGATGCCCCGATGACGAGCCCGGCGGCCGACCTCGAGTTCGAGCCCCACGACGTGCTGGTCCTGGTCGGCGGGCACGCAGCGCTCGACGCCGCCTTCGACATCCTCGAAGAACTCGAATAGTCGAAGCCTTCGGTCCCCTGGGGGCCCTGGGCGCACTGATCGAGTTCCGATTCGAGCCCAGGATCTGGCCGGAGGGCGGGCCAAGACCAGTGTAAGAGGTCGAGTCTTGACAATCAGTACAGAATAAGTCCAGAATAAAAACTCGACAGTTGAGACGATGTCTCAATAACATCTGTCGTCTGACTGATATGCCTCAAACGGCGAGAGCCCGAACCCTGGTTGGTGCCCGGATCGGACTCTCACCTCACAACGACCCTCGACTGCAAGCAGTCAAGAGCCTTTTGCTGCTGGAGATTCTACATGAGAGAAAGTGTCTCGTCCCCACGTTTGCACTGCCCTTCCGTTCTGTTGGTTGCCCTTGGTCTTCTCCTGCCCATGACCATCCTCGCGGGTGAGAAAGCGGTTCCGCCGGTTCAGACGACGAACGCCGACCTCGATACCCCCGCGGGCCCCGACTGGGTCGACGAAGAGATAACCGTCACCGCAACCCTCACCCCCCGCCGGGTTGCCGATACTCCAGTCAGCGTCGACATCGTCACAGTACAGGAGATCGAGCGCCAACAGGCCTCGGATAGCGTCGATCTCGTCCAGTACCTCCCTGGAGTCTACGTGGACCAAGACGGGTCTCGACTGGGAAGCAACGGCTTCAACATCCGGGGCATCGGGGGCAATCGGGTGCTCACCCTGATCGACGGCATCCCCAACGCCGAGCAGTTCGACTTCGGTCCCCTGAAGATCCACCAGTACGGAGTGGATCTCGGCATGCTCGCGCGGGTTGAAGTGGTCCGCAGCGCCGGATCGGCTCTCTACGGAAGCGATGCCCTCGGTGGCGTTGTCTCGCTCGTCACCAAGGGTCCCGACGACTATCTCGCCCTGGTTGATGACGATGCCTATGTCGGGGGAGCCCTCGGCTACGACGGTCGGTCCGACGAGACCCGGCTCCGCGGCGCCTTCGCCGCCAAGCGCGACTCCTTCGGCTTCTCGATCTTTGCGGCCACCTGGCAGGGCGACGCCCGGAACAACCAGGGCCGGAGTGACTCCCTGGACGCCTCCCGCACCTCCCCCAACCCCCAGGGCCGTGTGGGAGGCCAGCTGCTCGGGAAGCTGGTTTGGAGCAGATCGCCTAAGAGTTCGACCCAGCTCACCGTCGAAGGCTTCGACTCATCCTCCGAAACTAACGTAATCAGCGGACGGACGGTTCAGAGCCTGGGACCGATGTTCGGCCCTGGCATCACCTACGACATCGTCACGGACGCCTTCGATGCCGACGACCAGCAGAGTCGAATTCGCCTGAGCCTGTCTCAGAGTCGCCAGTCCTCCACCGGCGACGGTTGGATCGATCGCATCGATTGGCGGATCTTCAGCGTTCGCGATCGCACTCAGCAGGACACGGTCGAGATTCGCACCACCACGATCGGAGGAGGCTTCTTCGGTCCCCTGATCAG
>JAIOJS010000406.1 GCA_019911795.1 Thermoanaerobaculia bacterium
GGGAGCGACAGAGCCGAGCCCGCTCCTCACGGGTAGGGCTGTACCCCCCCGGATTGGAGGGGAAGTTGAGGATGGCGACCGCGGGCTCCCCATCGGGGAGGTCATCGAGACTCTCGGCGATCGACTCGGGATGAAAACGCCCGTCGACCACACTGGGAGCACCGACCAAGCGAGCCCCGGTGCGCACCGCAAAGGTCTGACGGTAGTTACCCCAGAAGGGTTGCGGCAGCACCACGTATCGCCCTTCTCCGGCAAAGATGTCGGCGACCATGGACAAGCCGTGACTTAGTCCCACGGTGACAAACGGCAGCCCGGAGACGGCCTCCTCGGCAACTCCGCGCCGCTGGCGACGGCGCCACGCCTCGCGCAGGTTGGCGAACCCAGGCCCCGGGGAGTAGAGCAGTGCCCGATTGCGGGCCGCTGCGTCGAGGCCGCTCAGGCCCGCGGCCACACTGGCCACCGGAATGGCTCCATCCGCACCATCGGTAATCTGACCGATGGTGGCATTGAAGGTCTTTCCTCGGGCTTGCCCCGCCTGAAACGGAATGTCGTTGGGGTAGACCAAGCGGCGGCCCAACGGTGAGAGAAGTTCGTAGAGGGCGGGCGAGGCTTCGCGAATCGCCTCGTTGATGGTGGCGGCGGCATCAGTCATCGGCTGGTCACTCGAGGTCAGGAGTTATTCGGTTCTGGAGGAGTCGGCAGAGGGGCCCGCTGCTCGAGCTCGGTCAATCGACGCTCGATGTTCAGGAGCTTGTGCAGAATCAAAACATGGGTCTTCTTGGCGTCGATGCCGACGGGACTGCTCGCCGATTCGATGGCGGATTCGATCGTCTTGTAGTCGTCCTCAGAAATGTCGTCGAACATGTTGCCTCCTCGCCCCGTGGCCACTCTATTGTAGCCCGATGTGCAAAGGCGATCGACACTAGGGAAGCAGACTGGCCACTGCGGCAAACAAGCGGGGACCGAGGTAGATTCCCACCACCCCGCCGAGGATTGCCCCCAGCAGAGTTCGAACCAGGAGGCTGATCACCGAGAGTGCGTCGACCCCCAACACGAAGAACCCCAGGAAGCCTCCGAAGAGAGCAAAGGCGATGACGCTGCATCCAAATGTTCGTCGTTCTTCATAGCTAGTCATCGTTTGAACTCCTAGGAAAACTACCCTCGAGTGACCGTGTCGCCTTGGCCCGCTCCGAAACCCTCGACGCTCGACTCGATGCTCGATCTCGGGTCGAGTCCCGACGCTCGCCGCACCAGATGTCCGATTGAGTGAGCGTAGTACTCGAGGATCAAGCGCTCCTCGTCTCGCACCCTAAAGATACCAGCCTTCTCGTCAACCAACCGACGAAGTCTCAGCATCCGCAACCCGACATGCACCGCGTACTCGCCATCCCCTCGCGGCAAATAGACCTTGGCGCCACTCGCGCGAAGATCCTCCGCTAGGTTCCAGACCTCCCCCTTGATGGCGAGTTCGCTCAGCCCCTCGGACTCCGACCGGAGAAGAACCGTCGCTACCAAGGAGACCGGCGTGACCGGTACCAGGTCGCCGATCCGCGCCATCAATTCCTCGGCCAGGCTCGAGACCAGCGCGAAGCGTTCCTCTTTCGGCAATTGCTGCGGACCAGCGTCGGCCTGCGCCAGGTAGGCGTTGAGGGAGACCGGTTCTCCGAAGTTCACACAGGCGTAGCCAAAGCGGTACCAACGGCCCCGAAGAACCAGGCCCAGCTGACGAGCCACGAAGCTGAACAGAGTGGCGGAGGCGTGGACCCAACTCCGACGCGGCCTTCCGCTTTCAGGACCGGCCAGTGACTCGGCATCCAACTCGCGATCGAGCAACAGCGTCCGATCCTCGAGAGTGCGGTCGTAGTTGAGCGCTACTGGCACAAAGAGGACGTCGCGTCCCCGCTCCCCGTCGAATCCCCGCACGATGTAGTCGAGCAGCCCTAGCTTCGGAGGGCGTAGACGTCCGTCACGCGACAGTCCTCCTTCGGGAAACATCGCTTGCGGCACTCCGGCCGCCGTCGCCATCTGCACGTAGCGTTGCAGAACCTTGCGGTACAGGGCATTGCGAGAACGACGCCGCACGAAATACGCCCCCATCGCCTTGAGCAGGCTCTCCAACGGCCAGATCCTCGCCCACTCTCCCACCGCGTAGCTCAAGGCGGTGCTCGTCGACGCCAGGTAGGAGACCAGGATGTAATCCATGTTGCTTCGGTGGTTGATGACAAAGACCACCGAGGCGTCTCCCGGATCGCCGTGGATCGCCTCGTCGGCGAAACCCAGGCGTACCCGGTAGAGGGTACGAGCGAGGTGCCTGGCCACCCAGTAGCCGAAGCGGAAGTAGAAAAAGGCATTGAAGGCAGGCACGATCTCGCGGGCGTAGCGTTCGACCTGCTCCATCGCCACCTGCCGAGGCATCCCCTCGGCCTCCGCGAAGACCTGCGCCTCGGTCACCACTTCGGGATCGTAGACCAGTCGGTCGATGAGGGCTCGACGGCGGGTCAGCTGGAAGGGGCGGATCTCGAGGCGCAGGCGCGACCCCACCTCGTCGAGGACCCGATTGGCTCGCTCGCGCAGGAACCACCGCACGCTCGGCAGCAGCAGACGATCGAGCAGCGCCCACCCGGTGGCGAGCACCATGAGGAGGAAGATCCAGAGAGGAACGGCGAGAGTGGTCGACACGAGTAGCGTCACTCTGTCACATCCTCGAACGTCACCAAAGTCCGACCTCGGCGAGCGAATTGGAGGGAAGTAGCCAAGGAGACCGGCGATTCGGCTACAGTCCACCGCGTGTCCAGCCCCGACCAGGACAGCGGCTATCGAGAGCTGCTGCGCACCAACGTCAACTTTCGCCGCCTGTGGATCGCCACCCTGGTCTCGCTGCTCGGCGACTGGTTCAATACCATCGCCCTCTACACCCTGGTATCCCGCCTGACCGGATCACCGCTCGCGCTGGGGGCCGTGTTCCTGTGCAAGATGGTCCCGTTGGGACTCGCCTCCCCCATCGCCGGAGTCCTGGTGGACCGCTGGGACCGGCGGCGGGTAATGATCGGCTCCGATCTCTTGCGCTCCGTCGTAGTACTCGGCTTCCTATTCATCGACGACGCCTCCCACGTTCCTGCGCTCTACGCCCTCATCGCGGCGCAGGTGATCATAGGTTCGGTGTTCGAGCCCGCGCGTTCGGCCTCACTTCCCAACATCACTTCAC
>JAIOJS010000407.1 GCA_019911795.1 Thermoanaerobaculia bacterium
TCTACCTTGCCATCGCATCCATTCTCCTCTTGCTGCCGCAACGCGCATACTACCAAAGTCGGGGAGACGAAGAACCGTTTGCTAGGATGCAAGAGTGTCGAAGTTAGATTCGTTCGGAGTCTCCCTGGAGGGAGGAGTTGCCGTCCCGGTCCAACCTCTCTCTGGCGGAGGATCGAGAGCTTGGCTGAGGGACTTATCCGCTGCTTGGGAATAGTCTTAGTCGCTCTGCGTAGGTATCGACAGGAGGATCGAACGTGCCATCAATTGCATACATTTGGATCTTGATTCCGTTGGCGGGAATTCTCTCAGGGGTCTTCAAGGACTACCTCAAGTTCAAGGCGACACAGAAAGAACTTGGAGTGTCGTCGGTGAAGCTGGAGGGCCTGGTCGTCGAGCTCAGGTCGCAGAACGAGCAGCAGGCGCGTCGCATCGAGAATCTGGAGGCGGTGGTCACGAGTCGCCTGTGGCATTCGACCGGCGCTTCGGCCACGCCGGCCGACCGCGCGCGATTGGACATCGCCCTCTCGCAGCTCGAGCCGGAGGTGCCCTCGGCCGAGCGTCGGATGGAGCGACTGGCCGAGAGTCTTGGTATTTGAAGCGCCCAGGGCCAGATCGCTCGTAGTGGCTTGCTCTACTGTCCGGGGTAGGACTCCACTGAGGAATCGACGACGACCAGTTCGATACCGGCCAGCTGGAACATGTCTCGCGTTTCCTGGGCGGCGTGATAGCGCTTGCGGGCGACCACCCGACGGATGCCGACGCTGACGATGAGCAGGGCGCAGGTGCGGCAGGGCTCCATCCGACAGAAGAGTTCTGAACCCTCCAGCGCGATACCATAGCGCGCGGCCTGGCAGATTGCGTTCTGCTCGGCGTGAATAGTGCGCACACAGTGCTGGCGGGCGGTACCATCCTCGTCGAGGACCTGCTTGATCAGATGTCCGACCTCGTCGCAGTGAGGGAAGCCGGGAGGTGCTCCGACGTAGCCGGTGGCCACGATGCGGCGGTCCTTGACGATGACGCAGCCGCTCTTTCCGCGGTCGCAGGTAGCTCGCTTGGCGACCTCGTCCATGAGGGAGAGGAAGTAGTCGTCCCAGGAGGGGCGCCCGGGAGACGAAGGTGGATTGCCGGGGGTCACCGCATCCACCGGATGATGAAAGCACCGGCGAGCCCGAGCAGAGTGACCAGGAGTAGGCTGGGCCAGCGACCGAGGACGGGGATCTCCACCGCGTAGGCGGGACGCGGTACCGGTCGTACCAGAATCGCACGGTGAGCGGCGAAGATCGGATCGTTGGTCTCGGCGATGTTCGCCCACTCTCCCTTGGCCCGGTCGTCGATGAAGAAGACGTTGGTGAAGGGCGTCGAAGGGGTGGTGTCGGCGCAGACGAAGAAGAACTGATCGACGCTGGCATCCCAACGGGGGCCGATATAGACGGTCCCCGGCGGCAGTTCGACGTTCGAGACGTCGACTTCGTAGAACTGGCCGACAATGCCCAGGGGCACTCCGGAGGCATGAGCCGGAACGACGGCGAACGGCATTGCTTCCGGTTGACCGGGCAGAGCGACATCGTCCCGGTAGAACACTACGTCGAAGTCGATCGAGTCGTCGGGGCGCGTTCGCAACCAGCAGATGCAAACGCTCGCGACTCCTGGGCTGGAAAACTCTGAGCGGTCGAAGACCTGCACGTACTCACCCGATAGGACCGAAGGTACCCACCCCCAGCCCGTCTCGACGGAGCCATCATCCTTGACCACGCCGTCGCTGCAGGCGGGCGGGACCGGGTTCCCCGGGCCGTCGACGGTGCCAGCATACGCCGTTCGCGAAGCGGTCGTCACGGTCTGGGCAGCGACCGGCTGCCCGTCGATGGACACCAGGGAGAGCAGGGCCCCGGTCGCCAGAATCCTTGCCATCCTTGAAGTTGTCAGCACGTCGGGGCCCTCGAGTGGAGTATGGTGCCTGACATCATAGCGGTTCACGGGGAGAGCGTCCGCGCTCCGTGCCATTGTGGGCGGTGAGCCGGTCCTCCTCCGCGCTTGGGCTGGATTCTTCGCTTGGGCTGGATTCTTCGCTTGCAAGTCCCACCAACTCGAGTAGGGACAGTGCGTTGGTCGTCGTCGAAACCCCGGGTCGCAGGGTGTAGTCGAAGTGCATGGGAATCTCCCCCGGGGCTGCGTCGGTAAGGACCTCTTCGCGGAAGTAGACGCAGTCGGCCACCGCTCGCAGCTCCTCGGCGTCGGCCAGAGCCACGTCGTGGGTCGAAATGGCCCCGATGGCGCCCGAGTCGAGAAGCCGTCGCAAGACCCGTCGAACCGCAACGTGTCGATCATGACTATTGGTTCCGCGAAGAATCTCGTCGAGGAGGAAGAGCAGTCGCCGATCCGAGTCGCGCTGTTCCTCCGCGGCGGTGACGACTTCACGGAGGCGCAGCAACTCGGCGAGAAAGAGGGAGATACCGTCCTCCAGCGAATCCTCCACCACGATCGAGGTGGCCAATCGTACCGGTGACAGACTCATCGACTGGGCACAGACGGGAGCTCCTGCCTGAGCGAGAACTACGTCGAGTCCGATCGAGCGTAGCAGAGTGCTCTTGCCCGACATGTTGGATCCGGTGACGAGGAGAAACCGTCCCGGGGGGCCGAGGTCCACACGGTTGACCACGCGTTGATCGTCGGAGAGAAGAGGATGGCCCAGTCCCTCCGCCCGCAACTCACCGACATCGGACTCGGCCCCGCGAGGGAAGGCCCAGGTTGGATGGTCGCTGCGCAGGAGCGAGAGGGCGCAGAGGGCTTCGATCTCGCCGAGGACGGCTAGCCATTCTCGGACTCGACCTCCGACCTCACGGCGCCAAAGTTCGAGCCGCCGCAGGCTGTGGAAGTCCCACAGCAGCAGGCTCACGAGAACGAAGTGCAGAGTGCCCGAATGGCGGACATCAGCGAGTTCCAAGTGACGATGAAGGCGATGGAGCCGCTCGCTCGGTCGCCCGGTGTCTCCGACCAAACGTTCGATCAGGGTGCTGAGCTCGGGGCTGTTCGAGGTCCAGCCCTCGACAACAGAGAAGGCGCGGCCGTAGCTCTGCATCTCGCGTTCGCGGTGGGATACAGCGTCGAGGGCTTCGGCCAGGCGTCCGGCCTGGAGGTTGCCGAGGATGAACTGAAGCAGAGCCAACGATCCACAAGGCCAGAAAGGGAGGATTCCGAGCAGAGCGAGCCCACCGCTGCCTATCGTCAGGATCGGCAAGATCCAGCTCGCGGCGATCCAGCCGGGGCGATCGAGGAGCCACGGTTCCCCTTCGCACCAGGAGAGAAACGCTGACATGTCGGGGTCCAGGGACCGCAGGACTCCGCCTTCGAGCTCCAGCGCTTGACGGTCGTCGATCCGTTGGGAGAGCTCCGCGATTGCCGCCTGACGCAGGACGATGTCGTCCGGGGTGGCGGGCTCGAAGAGCCATTCGATCAGGGTCGACCGCCCGGGGGGACTCAGCGAGCTTCCCAGCAATCGGAGAAGAGATACCGGACCACACACGCCGAGATCCTTGGACATCGCCGCGGCATGGGCGGGTGGTTCGCCGACGACGACAGGCAGATCCTCCCAGCGTCGGGCGATACGGGCGAGGCCCACCCGGTTGAGGGTAGCGAGACCCTGCCAGCGATGGAGTTGGGCGAGCCGTTGGTCGTGGACGACGGCTAGTCCCAAGAAGGCCAGGGCCGCGATGGCGGTCGTGAGCAACCACGGCGCTGGGTTCTCCGCCGCCCGCAGTACCGTCATCAACCCTCCGGTGAGGGCGACGAGGACGGCGGCGAGCCGACCCCAAGAAATCCACTGGGACCGACGCTGCTCCTTAGCCGCAAGCGCGTCGTATCGATCCCTTCGCCGGGTGTAGAGGGTCTCGGGGCTGGTCGCCTCCGTGGGGGCGTTCCGTCGGGAGGAGGGAGTGGAGGGTGGTTGGCTCGTAGGCATCGCTTCCTGCTATTGTCGGCCACCGCGCACGAGGTTCCAAATGGATCCCGTTGCCAAGCGCCGTCGCGACTCTGGATACTGTTCTAGATGCTGACCTGTCGGCGTTCGAGTTTGATCCCGTTTCCCTGGAGGTAGACATGACTGAACCGTCCCGCGGGCCTCGCCCGATCGCCGATGTTGCCCGCGACCTGGGTGTAGCCCCCGAGAACCTCGTACCTTACGGCGTCGACAAGGCGAAGATCCGGCTCGCCGCGGCGTCCAGCGGACGTCCCAAGGGGAAGCTGATCCTGGTTTCGGCCCTAACTCCTACCGGTGCCGGAGAGGGTAAGACCACGACCTCGATCGGTCTGGCCCAGGGCATGGCCCAGATCGGCGAGCGAGTATGCCTCGCCTTGCGTGAGCCTTCCCTGGGACCCACCTTCGGTATGAAGGGCGGTGCTACTGGAGGCGGTCTCTCGACGCTGACTCCAGAGACCGATATCAACTTGCACTTTACCGGCGACTTCCACGCCATCTCCGCCGCCAACAACCTGCTCGCCGCGCTCCTCGACAACCACTTGCACCAAGGGAATGCGCTGGGCATCGATGTCGGCCGGGTCCTGTGGCGGCGGGTTATCGACCTCAACGACCGTTCTCTGCGCAGTCTGGTCGCGGGTTTGGGGGGGAAGATCAACGGTGTTCCGCGTGAGACCGGTTTCGACATCACCCCGGCCTCTGAGGTGATGGCAGCCCTCTGCCTTGCCGAGGATGCCGAGGATCTGCGGGCCCGGCTGTCGCGCCTGATCGTCGCCCTCGACTTTGCGGGCGAGCCGGTAACCGCTCTGGATCTCGATGCGGTGGGCGCCATGATGGCGCTCCTACGCGACGCGCTCATGCCCAACCTCGTACAGACGGTCGAAGGCGTGCCCGCCCTCGTCCATGGTGGTCCGTTTGCCAACATCGCACATGGATGCAACTCGGTGATCGCTACCAAGATGGCTTTGGCCCACGCCGACTGGGTGGTTACCGAGGCGGGTTTCGGCGCCGACCTGGGAGCGGAGAAGTTCTTCGATATCAAGTGCCGTATGGCGGAGCTGAGTCCGGTGGCAGTGGTCTTGGTGGCGACGGTCCGAGCGCTCAAGCGTCACGGAGGCATGGGTCCGCAGGACTTGGCCACCCCGGATCCCGACGCCGTGCAGCGCGGGATGTCCAACCTCGAGAAGCACATCGAGAACATCCAGCTGTTCGGACGCACTCCGGTGATCGCCATCAACCGCTTCCACACCGACAGCGAAGAAGAACTGGCCGTGGTGCGACGTGCCTGCGAGGCCCGCAACGTACCCGTGGCTCTCTCCGATATCTTTGCCCGGGGGGGCGCTGGAGGGATCGAACTGGCCCATGCGGTCGTCGCTCAGGCCGCCAAGGCTTCGGGCGGCACCCCGCCGCTCTACGACGTCTCGGCTTCGATCAAGGAGAAGGTAGAAACCATCGCCACCAAGGTCTACGGCGCCGTCAAGGTCAACTACACTCGCCCGGCCGAACGCGATTTGGCCCAGATCGAGTCTCTCGGCTACGCCGGTGTCCCGATCTGCATGGCCAAGACCCCGGCCTCTCTATCCGACGACCCGACGCTGGCCGGTCGACCCGAGGGCTTTGAAGTTACCGTCAACAACTTCGTCCTCTCCCCCGGGGCCGGATTTGTCGTCGCCATGTTGGGAAATGTCTTGAGGATGCCTGGACTACCGAAAGTTCCGTCCGCCAGTCGGATCGATCTCGTGGATGGCGAGATCGTCGGGGTCTCTTGACTTCCCTACGGGAGGAGGAAGACTGTCGGTGGGGTGCCGACTTCTGCCACGAGCCGCTAGGAGGCTGGCGCCGTCAGACCGTCGAGCGTGAACTCGGTGAGTGACCGGAGCTTGTAGTCGGCCAGGTCGAATCTAGGATCTCCGAAGTCTGACGCGGCGGGAACGGCGACCACGAACATGCCGGCTCGCCGGGCGGCCTCGATTCCGGGGGTCGAATCCTCGAAGGCGACACAGGTTTTTGGGTCGAGACCGAGGCGACGAGCCGCGGTGAGGTAGACGGCCGGATCCGGTTTGCCGAACTCTTCGTCGGCGGCTGAGCAGATAGCGTCGAAGGCATCGCTGAGGCCCAGACGAGTGACGGCGGCGTCGATCAAGACGGGGGGAGAGGACGAGGCGATGGCGACGGCGAGGCCGGCTCCGCGAACGTGTTCGATTGCGGCCAAGGCCCCCGGCAGTGGTTCGCCCTGGCGGAGGATCAACTTGCGAACGGCCTCGGTCAGTTTACTTTGCACCTCGCCGCGACTCGGCCCTTGCCAGGGTTGTCGGGTGTACCAGAACTCGATCACGGCATCCGAACGCAGGCCCATTGTCTCTTCGCACTGGGCTTCGGTGAGGTGAATGCCAACCTCCGCGAAGGTGGCGATCTCGGCCTGTCGCCACAAGGGCTCCGAGTCGATGAGTAGGCCATCGAGATCGAAGATCGCGCCGAGGACAGACGGGAGGCTGGAACCGAGGGTGCGCACGGCGGCTAGGTTAGCTCAAGCCCAGCCCGAGAACTGGTGACAAACGCCGCCAGACCGACCTTGGAGTGCGGTCCGCTAGTATGGCATTCGTCAGATGCCTAGTTTCGCCTTCAAGACACTTCCACTTCCGAGGATCTGTTCCATGAACAGCCCGAAAGCTCTCAGAATCTCTGTTGCCTTTCTCTACTCTCTCTTCGTGGTCCGTCCTGGATACGCGAGCCTTGGAGGTCTGTCCCTGAGGTTGCTACACCTTCAAGACTCTCGGCTCGGGAGATACCGCAGGTTCCCCAGAACTGTGGTCTACGCTCTCGCCCTGCTGGTGTCGGGTTCTGCTCTCACTAGCGTTGGTCTAGCGGCGGAAGAGAACGCCTCGAGGCTCCTGAGCAACTGGGGACAGTGGCGAGGCCCGTTGGCTACCGGCGAGGCGCCGACCGCCAAACCGCCCATTCGCTGGTCGGAAGAGAAGAACCTACGATGGAAGGTCGAGATACCCGGGAGGGGTAACGCTTCACCCATCATCTGGAACGACCAGGTCTTCGTCTCCACGGCGATCGCTCCGCCGGCGGCCGACAGCGACTTCGTAGTCGAACCCAACGAAGCGGTTCGCTTTGTGGTCATGGCGCTCGATCGGGCGACGGGCAAGGTCCGCTGGGAAAATACGGTGCGCGAGGCGGTACCGCACGAGGGACTCCATGTTCACAGTACCTGGGCCTCTTCGTCACCGGTTACGGATGGAGAGGTCTTGATCGTCTCCTTCGGTTCCCACGGTATCTACGCCTTCGACCTATCCGGGAAAAAACTCTGGGAGGTCGATCTCGGGGACATGACGGTTCGCAACGCCTTTGGCGAAGGCGCGTCGCCCGCGCTCCACGGCGAGACCGTGGTGATCAACTGGGACCACGAGGGGAACTCTTTCATCGTCGCTCTCGACCGCCAAACGGGCAAGGAACGGTGGCGACAGGCACGGGACGAGCCCACTTCCTGGGCCACTCCTCTGATCGTCGAAGCGTCGCTCGGCCAGGGAGGCGCCCAGGTCGTGGTCAACGGTACCCATCGTATTCGCGCCTACGACCTAGAAAGCGGGAAGATGCTGTGGTCTACGGGCGGTATGACCGTCAACGCGATCCCGACTCCCGTCTCGGCCGACGGTGTCGCCTATGTCATGAGTGGCTTCCGTGGAAACGCCCTCAAGGCCATCGATCTCGGCAAGGCGCAAGGTGAGTTCAGCGAGGGGGAGGGGATTCGCTGGCAGTTCGATCGCGATACCCCCTATGTGCCATCACCGCTCCTGTACCGCAACACGCTCTACATGCTGAAGCACAACAAGGGCATTCTGACCGCTTTTGATGCAACCACCGGCAACGTGCTCTTTGGGCCGGAGCGGCTCGAGTCGATCGACGCTGTCTACGCCTCACCGGTCGCGGCCAACGGCCACCTCTACATTGCCGGTCGCGATGGCACCATGGTGGTCCTGAAGGCCGGACGCGAGCTCGAGGTCGTTGCTACCAACAAGCTGGACGACGGTTTCGACGCGTCACCGGCGCTGGTCGATGGTGAGATTCTCCTACGCGGACGCAAGCACTTGTACTGTATCGCGGAGGATTGAGTCCGCACTTGTAGTGATCTCCGTCGTGTGGCAGGTGATCTCAGTCGTGCGCCAGCTTGAAAAAGGTACGGATCTTTCCAAGAATCGAGTGTTCGCTCCCTTCCGCCAAGTCTTCCGTAGCTGTACGATCCCTCCGATCCTCGACCGTGGCCTCGGTTCGAGCCTGCCGCTCGACCACCGCTCGGCTCAGAACCTCGGCGAGTTCGGGCTGCTCCTCTAGCAGCGGCGCGAGGTGGCGCTGAGCGAGGACGAGTACATCGCAGGGGCCATCTGCTCGTACCGTGGCGCTTCGAGGTTCTCCGGTGAGTAGGGACATCTCCCCGAAGAAATCCCCTGCTCCTAGCGAGGCCAAGGGGATCTCGCCGGTCCCCAGGTTGTGTCCTGACTTCGAAACCAGGACCTTGCCCTCGGCGACGACGAAGAGGGAGTCGCCGGAATCTCCCTCGCGGAAGAGAATCTCACCATCGTCGTAGGGGACCCGTCGAGCGGAGTTGGCGATCCGGTCGATGGTCTCCTTCTCGAGATCGCGAAACAGGGCGAGACTCTTCAACAGGCGGCGATGATCCCGCGCCTTCCGTTCCCGTTGAACGCCCCTGTCGGTGGGGGTGCGTTGGAGCTGCACGGTGCGAACAGGATAGGGAACGTGAAGGTTTCGCCGACTCAACTCGTACCAGATCCGAGAGTAGACGGAGTCTTTGAATTGCGACAGTCCGGCTACGTCCTGGGTCCAGACGCGTAGTTTGTAGTCGATAGACGACTCCTCGTAGTGATCGACGAAGGCGGTAGGTGGATGCGAATCGAGGCGTCCTGGAATCGACCGGGCGGCGCTCTCGAGAACTCTTTTGACCTGGGCCGGGGGGGCTTCGTAGGGAAGTCCGACGTGAAAGTTGAGAGCCACGGGGCTTACGCCCGATCCGTAGTTGACCAGGCGTGAAGTCGAGAGGTTGGCATTGGGCTCCCAGAATTCGACCCCCTCGTTTGACCGCAGTCGGACACTGCGCCAGGAGGTGTCGAGTACCTGAACCGGGGATCCGTCGAGAAGTAACCAATCGCCGCGAGAGAAGGGCTTCTCGAGTTCCAGCGCCATACCGGCGAAGACGTTCTTCAGGACGTCTTGAAGGGCGAGACCGACGACGGCCGAGAGTACGGTCGAAGAGACGAGGACGGCGGGTAGGGGGTAGTCGAGTATCGACCTGGCGACAAGGAGCCCAGTGGCCACGACGGCCACCGCCCGCAACACGTCGAGGGCCAGTTTTGGCAATGCCGGTCCCTTGGTCGGAGCCCAGGGGCGTTGAATCAGGAGGCTGTCGACCAAGGAAACGGTCACTACCGCGGTCAGCAGTGCGGCCACCGAGGCGGAGAGTCGCCAGGCCTGAGATCCGAGGTCGTCCCGCAGGGTCAGGGTGGTGGTGCAGGCGATGGCGAGTACCCACAGATGGTAGGTCCAGGCAGTGCGCGGTCTCTGGCCCAGGCGCACGAGCAGCGCGTAGAGAGCCTCGAGGACGACGAAAACGCCGAATCCGGCGGATACGGCGAGCAGGGTGGGCGGGTGTGGCATGGCTGGTCCATCATTCTATGGGATCGAGGACCGGCGAGAGTCGCCGAAGTCATCTGCCGAAAGATCGGGGTCGGAACCCGGTTCCGCGGTAGGATCTGACCACCATGGCCTACCTCATTCTCGATCCTATCGACCCGTACGCCTGGGAGATGATGGAGTTTCTCGATCGGGTGGGAGAGCGGGCCGTGGCCGTGTTCACGACGCCGCGTCAATACGACCTGTGGCGCTATCGCTTCGCGGAGGAATGGGGACACCTGGTCGACGACGCCTACCTCGCTCCGCAGTATCCCACCATGGCGAGATTGGCTCAGGAGATAGCGTCGCGTTGGCCTCAGCTCAGTGGCGTCATCCCCTGGGATGAGCGCAGTGTCCTGCTGGGGGCGGAGCTCGGAGAGCGACTCAAACTAGGCTGGAATCCGTATCATGTGATCGAGCGTTGCCGCGACAAGGGTGTGATGAAGGCTTGGCTACGGCGGCACGCTTCGGTGCGGCTCAACGCGGCGGAGACGGTGACAGACGCCGCCGAAGCCCTGGATTTTCAGCGCCGGGTGGGGGAATGGCCGATCGTGGTCAAACCGACGGCGGGGGCCGGTTCGATCGATGTCTTCTTCGCGCACGACGACCAGGAACTGCTCTCAGCCTGTCAACGCGTGCTGCGGGCCGGAGCCGGCGAGGTCCTGTTGGAGGAATACATCGGTGGTGAGGAGTACGCCATCAACGGGATGGTCGACACCGCCGGTGATCTCCTGGTTACCGATATCTGGAAGTACGACCGGCGCACGATCCACGGCGTCCCCAACCTCTACTACCATGTCGATCGATTGCCGAGCCGATCGGCTCTCTTCGGACTCTTGGGTGATTACGCTGCCTTGGTGGTCGAAGCGTTGGAATTGCGGCGCGCGCCGATCCATATGGAGGTCAAGGTCGACGACCGGGGACCCTGCTTGATCGAGGTCGGAGCCCGCTTTGGCGGAGGCAATCTGCCGACCCTCGCTTCGCAACTCCACGGACGGAGCCTCTTCGAACTGGCGGCGTGTCACTACATCGCTCACCTACCGCTACGTCGGCATGACGTCGATCACGAGCGCTATGACCGGCTGTTCGCGCGGCTTGTTTCCGGCATCCAAGAGCAGCCCCTGGCGCGCATTCAGGGGGTGCTCGGTGTGGCCGAGGCTGAGCGCCTGGAGTCCTTTGCCGGCTTCGGCCTTCTACGGCGGGTAGGACAGCCAGCACCGAAAACTCTCGACCTCGACACCATCGGATGGGAGGCCTACCTCATCCATCCCGATGAAGATCAGGTCGTTCGCGATTCGATCGAGATCCGGCGCCTGGTTAGCTACCGGTAGTCTGCGAGAGCCTCTCGGGGGGCACTTTCTAGAG
>JAIOJS010000408.1 GCA_019911795.1 Thermoanaerobaculia bacterium
ATCCGGCGACCGAGGCGCAGGAGGTAGATGGCGAAGCCTCCCCATATGATGCCATTGACCAGCAATACGGCGCTGGGACCTCCGTCGATGATCACGGGCCCAGTGTACTTCACCTGAAGCTCTGGCCCCAAGCCTTTTCGGTGGTAGGTGAGTAGCGACGCGTGAGACCAGGCACGCCACCGGGGCTTGACCTGCGGTACGATAGCGACCCCATGAACACACTCGACGGCAAGCGAATCCTCGTCACCGGCGCCCTTGGGCAGATCGGCTCGGAGTTGGTCCACGGCCTACGCCGTCGCTACGGCAAGGACCTCGTGGTGGCATCGGACATTCGCTATGCGCCTCCCGAGGAGTCGCAGGAGATGGAGCCCTTCGCCTACGTGGACTGCACCAACGAGACACAGATCTCCGAGGCCATTCGCCGCTGGGACGTCGGTACGGTGTTTCACCTGGCCTCTCTCCTATCCGCCGCTGCCGAAGCCAAGCCCCACGTGGCCTGGAATCTCAATATGGGGGGCCTTTACCGGGTTCTGGAGATCGCTCGAGAGAACAATCTTGCCGTGTTCTTCCCCAGTTCGATCGGTGCTTTCGGTCCCTCCACCCCCAGTGTGAAGACCCCACAGGACACCATCCAGCGTCCAACGACGATATACGGCGTGACCAAGGTCGCCGGGGAGCTTCTCTGCGACTACTACTTCCAGCGCTTCGGGGTGGATACCCGAGGAGTTCGCTACCCCGGGTTGATCTCCCATATCGCTCCGCCTGGGGGCGGCACCACGGACTACGCGGTAGATATCTTCTACGAAGCCATTCGTCACGGACGGTACACCTGCTTTCTCAGTGCCGAGACGCGCCTCGACATGATGTACATGCCCGATGCTCTCGACGCGGCCATCGATCTCATGGCGGCCGATGCCGATCGTTTGGTACATCGCAACGCTTTCAACGTCACCGGCATGAGTTTCACTCCCGAGGAGCTGACGTCTGAGATTCGCAAGCACCTACCCCGTTTCGAGATCGACTACCAGATCGACCCCGTACGCCAGGCGATCGCCGACTCTTGGCCCGACTCGCTCGACGATTCCGCCGCCCGAGCGGAGTGGGACTGGTCGCCGCGCTACGACCTGCCGATGATGGTCGAAGACATGTTGCGTCAACTGGAGGTCAAGCTCAGCGCCGGGGATGGAGCCGGGGTAAAGGGTAATACGAGGTAGGAGGACGGGGATGGAACGCACCGAAGCCGCATTGCAGGCGCATCTCGACGGGTTGCGCGAGAAGGGGACTCTCAAGGGGGCCGAGCAGGTCTTCGTCGAGGTCATTCCGGCCCGTGGTGCCCTGGGCCCCCGGTTCAGGCTCGAAGGCGCCGGTGAAACGGACTTCCTCCGTATGAACTCCAACAGCTATTTGGGAATGTCCCTTCGCTCCGAACTCCGGGAGGCGGAGGAGGAGGCCTCCTTGCGCTTCGGAGTGGGCCCGGGAGCGGTGCGCTTCATCAGTGGCACCTACGCGCCCCATTGCGAACTGGAGTCGACCCTAGCTCGGTTCCACGGACGCGAGGCGGGGATGATCTTCAGCGCCGCCTACGTGACGGTCCTCGGGGTCCTGGGACCGTTGATCACGGCGGAGACGGCGGTGATCTCCGACGAACTGAACCACAACTGCATCATCAATGCTCTACGCCTTTCGCGCCCGCACTCGAAGGCGGTCTATTCCCATCTCGACCTCGAGGCACTAGAGGGTTGCTTGGTGAAGGCGGATGGGGCGCAGCGGGCCGTCGTGGTCACCGACGGGATCTTCTCCATGCGCGGAGACCACGCACCCCTCGACGAGATCTCTGCCATCTGTCGTCGCTTTGACGATCGCTTCCCCGAGGGAGTGGTTCTGGTGGTCGACGACTCGCACGGTGTCGGTGCCTTCGGGGTGACAGGCCGGGGGACGGAGGAGTACACCGGGTCCCCGGCGGTCGATGTTCTCATCGGTACCCTCGGCAAGGCTTTCGGAGTCAACGGTGGCTATGTGGTCGGCAGCGCCTGTCTGATCGAGTTTCTCCGTGAGTCGGCTCCGATGTACATCTACTCCAACCCGATCACGGTGGGGGAGGCGGCCGCCTCTCGTCGCTCGGTCGAACTCGTCGATAGCCCTCGCGGCCTTGGCTGGCTCGACCACTTGCGGGCGATGACCCGGCGGTTCGAACAGGGCTTGCAGGATCAGGGGCTCGAGACGATCCCGGGCGAACACCCGGTAGTTCCACTGATGGTGCGAGATACTGCCCGGACCTCGGCCTTGGTCGCTCATCTCAAGCGCCATGGGGTACTGGCGACCGGACTGAACTATCCGGTGGTTCCCAAAGGCGACGAGGAAATTCGCTTTCAGGTCAACGCCTCGCACACCGAGGCGGATATCGATCAGTGCCTAGAGGTGCTGGCTGCGTTCTGAGTTGGGCTCCTGACTTGAGTTCTGACTCGAGCCGCGCCTAGGTTCTGCCCTGACTGTAGCCAGCCCCTCGATCTGGTAGCCGAGGGGTTTCGAGACTGCGATGTGGGGCTCAGTCGGTGCGCATGGCGTCCAGCATCTCCCGCACCGCTGTGTCGAGTCCGACCATCACCGCGCGGGCAACGAGGTAGTGTCCGATATTCAGCTCCTCGATGGTGGCGAGCGCGGCAATCGGGCCCACGTTGTCGCGAGTCAAACCATGGCCAGCGTAGATTCCAAACCCCGCCGCTCTCCCGGCCTCCGCAACGGTGGAGATGGTGTCGAGGTGGTGAGAGGCGCCCCGGCCGGAGTCCTTGGTGTAGGTGTCCGTGTTGATCTCGAAACCGGTGATGTTCTCGGTGCCGAGGCGAACGAGGTGCTCGACTTGAGCGAGGTCCGGATCGAGGAAGAGGGAGACCAGAATACCAGCCTCTCGCAGGCGGGAGGAGGCTTCGGCGATCCGTTGGGAATGGGTAGTGAGGTCCAGCCCACCTTCGGTGGTGATCTCCTCTGGACTCTCGGGGACCAACGTGACCTGCTGAGGACGTAGTCGCTCTGCGATCGACAGCATTTCATCCGTCGCCGCCATCTCTACGTTGAGCTTTCCCTTCACCGTATCGAGGAGGACCTCGACATCGCGATCCTGGATGTGCCGTCGATCACTGCGAAGGTGAACGGTGATGCCGGAAGCGCCGGCCGCTTCGGCGATACGGGCCGCTTCGACGACATCCGGATACGACGCGCGACGCGCCTGGCGTAGGGTCGCGACATGATCGACGTTGACGGAGAGTAAGGTCATGGAATCACCCGGGGAGACGGAGAGGTTGGATCGAAGGCACCCGCCAAGCCATCGGCCAGGGCCTCCAACTCGTCCTGGTCGGGTCCCTCGAGCATGATCCGCACGAGGGGCTCGGTGCCGCTATAGCGGAGCACGAGTCTGCCCCGATTGCGAAGGTGGTCGCGGGCATCGTCGGCCCGCGCTATGACTTCGGGAAGCTGATCGAAGGGGATCTTCTCGTCGACCCGAACGTTACGCAGAAGCTGCGGGAAGCGTTCGAAAGAAGCGAGTTGCCGGGATACCGGTTTGCCGCCACGACGGACGATGGCGGCGAGTTGAAGCCCGGTGAGGAGACCATCCCCGGTGGTGGCGAGAGGAGAGTAGACCAGGTGTCCGGATTGTTCGCCCCCGAGGACGATCGAGCCGCGAACCATCTCTGCCACCACCGCGCGGTCGCCGACGTCACAACGGACGACATCGATGCCATGGTTGGCCAGGGAGTGTTCGAGGCCGAGATTGGACATCGAGGTGGCCACGATCGAAGGCGGGCTCAGGCGATCACGGCGTTGGAGGTCGATCGCCCAGAGGTAGAGCATGGCATCGCCATCCCGCAGTTGCCCCTGTTCGTCGATGATCAAGGCGCGATCGCCGTCTCCATCGAAGGCGATTCCGAGATCGGCGCCGATCTCCCGCACCGCCGCGGCCAGCGATTCGGTATGGGTGGAGCCACAATCTCGATTGATGTTTCGGCCGTCGGGCTGCGCATGGAGGAGATGGACGCTGGCACCGTGGTTCGCAAAGGCGTCGTAGGCGAAGGCGCTCGCCGCGCCGTTGGCGGCATCGAGAACGATCTTCAGGCCGTCGAGATCATCACTGGCTAGAGAACCGGCGAGGAGGTCGAGGTAGACCTGGACATCGGCGGCCTCGGTCGCCGGCAGATCGTCGTCGGTCAGTCCGGCGGGAGTGCCATCCTGCATTCGGATCTCGAGATTCGCCTCCGCTTCCTTGTCCCACTTCATGCCGGTGGGGTCGAGGAGTTTGATCCCGTTGTCGAGGTAGGGGTTGTGGCTGGCGGAGACGGCGATACCGCATTGCGCCTGATGGTGTTGGGTCAACAGGGCGATGGCCGGGGTCGGAATCATGCCGAGGTAACGCACGGTAGCGCCTCCGGCGCGCAGCCCGGTCGACAGCCAGCGAGCGAGGTCGGGCGTGCTGAAACGAGTGTCTCCGCCGAGGACCACGAGGGGCTTCGTGGAATTCCTGGATTCCTCCCGTAAGCGCAAGGCCAGGTGATAGCCGAGGGCCGTGACAGTGGGCCGATCCAGCGGATAGTCGCCGAACGGCGCTCGCATGCCGTCGGTGCCGAAGAGCCGAGGGAGAGTCAGTGCGGTCAATTGGAGTTACCTTCCCCCGGATTCGGGGACATCGGGTTGACGCATCGGAATGAACACCGACACGACTTGGGTTTGCAGCTTGATCAGTGGATCCGGGGAGGCAACCAGGGTCGACTCTTCGAAGTCGAGAGCGTGGCCGTTGAGATTGATGGGGTTGGTGTCCAAGTGATCAATGGCGGAAACCAAGCGACTGGGGCCGGTCACCAAGACCTGTTCAGGTCTTACCCTAGGGGTTCCGGCCACGGCGCCGGCCGCCGGCTCGCCGGAGAAACGCACCCGCACCGAGAGCAGGCGACGCTGTTCTCTATCGAGTTGCAGTTCGAGGCGGGTCGGCTCGATCGACACGACCTCGATCCCTTCGGGGACGAGAACGTTATCGGCCGCCAACTGCACCTCAACGGTACCTTCTCCGCTGGCGTTGTCGAGGATGACCTGGACATCGACGAGGAAGGGATTGACGTGGCGGATAGCCTGTTCGCTGCCACGGAGGCGGACTCGTACCGTTTGGACCGGATTGAGCAGAATGAGGCCCGGCGGCGGGTTGTAGGTGACGCTGGCGTCCATCACCTTCTCCGATCCGAACTCGCTACGGTGGTCCGCGGTCACATAGACCCAGAGGATGAGAGCGATAGCCACGCTAATGACCCGCATTCCGACGACACCGTTGCGGTCGCTCACGTGGTTCCTCCGGCGGGGTAGAGATCGGTGATCAGATACTTATAAAGGGTCGTGCGGAGCGAATTGGAGTCGAGCCCCTGGATCATCTCGCCCTGCACGGCGACGGAGATACGACCGGTCTCTTCCGAGACGACGACGGCGAGGGCGTCGGTCTCCTCACTGATACCGAGGGCGGCGCGATGGCGAGTACCGAATTCCTTGGAGAGTTCTGCCTTCTTACTCAAGGGGAGGAAGCAGGCGGCGGCGGCGATCCGGTCGCCCTGCACCACCACCGCTCCGTCGTGGAGGGGAGTCGACGGGTTGAAGACATTGAGGAGGAGGTCGTACGAAACCACCGAATCGAGCGCGATTCCGCTGTCGACGTAGTTTTTCAGCCCTTCGAGACGTTCGAAGACGATGAGGGCGCCAACGCGACGCGCCGACATGGCCTTGGCTGCGAGGACGATCTCGTGGAAAACAGAGTCGACCTGCTGCGGTTGGCCGATTCCCCAGGTGGGACGGCTGCCGAACTGGGCCAAGGCTCGTCGAATCTCATCTTGAAAGAGGACGAGGATGGCGACCGGGAGCACGGAGAAGAACGTTTCCAAGGTGGTCTGCAGGGTCTCCAACGAGGCGAGTCGCGAGACGTAGTAGACGCCGACCAGGAGGAGGATGCCGAGGATGATCTGAACCGCTCGGGTTCCGCGGATCAAGAGCAGAAGGTTGTAGATGACGACCGCGACCAGGACCACGTCGAGGACGTCACGCCAGGTCACCAGTTCGAGGAAGGTGAGGACCGCGCTCACGGGTGCTCCTCAGCGTGGGCGATGGCATCGAAGACGTCGAGGAAGTGGCGGGTCTCCCGCACGTCGTGGACTCGGACCACCGCCGCGCCGTGGTGGGCCGCCCAGGCGACCGCGGCGA
>JAIOJS010000409.1 GCA_019911795.1 Thermoanaerobaculia bacterium
ACATCAAGGCGCAGAAAGACGCGATCAGCGCTCTCGTGCGTTACGTAGAGTCCGACGACGAAGAATACTGGCGCCGCTACGAGCAGCATCTGGCGGTTTCTCTGGCGGGAGGGCAGGCGCGAGATGCGCTGAACGAGGAACCACCCAACGAGGAGCGAGCTCGGGAGCAACTCCTACTCGGACTCAACCACCCCGACGATCTCGGGGCACTTATCCAGCTCTACGAGCATTCGTCCTGGTTGCCCGAGGTGCAGCTGGGCATCGAGTATTGGCAGGACGCAGACCGCGAGGTGAGGCAGATCGATAGTCTCGCGCAAGACATTCGGCGGCAGATGCTCGATCCGCAGCGGGACCCGCAGCGCCTCGCTACCGCTCTGGAACAGGTCTATTCGCACAACGCCAATCTGGCCCGTCTCGGCAACGAGTTCTCTACCGTCCTAGGCTCAGCTTCACGGCGAGTGCGTGGGAACCTCGCCATTGGGGCCACGGTTCTCGCCATCCTGCTGCTGCTGGCCGCTAGCTGGGTTTCCATACGCCTGATTCTTCGGCTTCGCCGCCGGGACGAGATCTTTCGCAGCATGATCGATCATGGCCACGACTTGGTACTGATCCGAGGCCTCGATGGTCGAGTGGTCTATGTCAATCCGGTCGTCGAAAGGACGATGGGGGTCACGCCGGCCGAAGCCCTCGGAGAGCGTGTTCTCGAATGGGTTCACCCCGATGATCAGGAGAAGGCCGAGAGGGCCTTGGAGGTCTTTCTACAGACCCGGGGAGAGGCCGATTCGGAGGGTCTACGCGTTCGTCATGGCGACGGTAGTTGGCATGTGTTCGAGGTGTCTGGACGCCCTCTCACCGCCTTTGCTCCGACTGGCACCGTGGTCATGACGTGCCGCGACGTCACCGACCGCCGGCAACTCGAAGATCGCATGATGGAGATGCAGAGACTGGAGAGCCTCGGTCGCCTGGCGGGCGGCGTAGCCCATGAGTTCAACAATCTTTTGACCACCATCTTGATGGTAGCGGGCATGGTCCGGATGCGTCTGCAGGAGATCGGCTGGCGCACCGACGAACTGGAGTTGGTATCCCAGGCAGCGAACAATGCGGCGGCCTTGACCAAGCAACTTCTGACGTTTTCTCGTCGCCAGGCGATCAGCAAGGAAGACTTGGCCTTGCCGCACCTCCTGGAGGAGGTTGAACCGATCCTTCGACGATTGGTCCGGCCCGAGGTAGAACTGATACTCGACGCCGGCGCCGTCGAACTCTGGGTGCATGGGAATCTGGCCCAGTTGGAGCAGGTACTGGTCAATCTCGTCGTCAACGCCCACGACGCCCTCCCCCCTGAAGGAGGCACCATCAGGGTCCAACTGGAGGCGGCCGATTCCGCGGGCGACCCTCATTGGGCCTGTCTTCGGGTGTCCGACGACGGTGGCGGCATGGACGTAGAAACCCAGACCCACATCTTCGAGCCCTTTTTCACCACCAAGGGGCGGAACGAGGGAACGGGTCTCGGTCTCGCCATTTGCAACGGGATCGTCAGTGACCACGGTGGCCGCCTGGAAGTCGCCAGCGAGCTGGGAGTCGGCACAGAGTTTCGTGTTCTGCTGCCGAGAGTCGCCCCACCGCAATCGCTGCAGTTGGTCGAACCGCAGCTTGCCGCGAGCTCACGCAGGACGGCTGTTCTGCTGGTCGAAGATGAGGTTCAGGTCCGTTCGCTAACCCGCCGGGTCCTGGAGAATGCCGGCTTCGAGGTCTTCGAAGCGGTTGACGGACGATCCGGTCTGGAGCGTTGGAAGCAGGAAGCTCATCGTATCGGCCTCGTGGTCACCGATGTGGTGATGCCGAAACTGGGCGGCGCCGAGATGGTGGAGGAGATCCGCAGCGAGAATCCGGAGATCCCGGTGCTCTTCATGTCCGGGTTCCACGACGGGGCCATGGTGGGATGGGGCGAGGAGGATGGCAAGACCGCTTACCTCGACAAGCCCTTCTGCCCTTCCACTTTGATCGATGCCATCCAGAGCCTCTTGTCCATGATCGAGGGCGACGAGGTGGCGGATTCCTAGGCGGATGGACTGGCGGGAAGGTAGCGCATGACGACCAAAGTACGGTCATCGATGGCACTACGCCCCTGCATGAAGTCACTGACATCCTTGAGAAGGCGGTCCCTTAGGTCGGTTGCGCTGTGGCCGGTCGAGGTGGCGAGAGATTCGACGACTCGCTCGTAGCCGAACGATCGATCGTCTCGGTCGACGGCTTCGATGAGGCCGTCGGAAAGCCATACGACTCGGTCGCCGGGGTCGAGGTGGAAGCTGGCAGTCGCGTAGTCGTTGCCGAGTGCTCCTAGGGGAGGGCTGGGAAGGAGGATCTCTTCGACACCGCCGTTTCGTACCAGGTAGGTCGGGGTATGGCCCGCGTTGGTGATGTCGAGTCGTCCCGTCTTGGAGCAGAAGAAACCCAGGGTGGCGGTGACCATCGGGCGACCCTTTGCGGTCCGCTCGCGACGCACCATGTCGTTGAGTCGTTCGAAGATCTTCTCGGAAGGCAATCCCTGGTCGATGAGCATCCCCAGGGCTGCTTTGATCATCGCCATCCGTAGTCCGGCGGAGAGGCCGTGCCCAGAGACGTCGGCGACCACGACGACGATGCGATGGTCTTCGAGGCGGAACAGGTCGAAGTAATCGCCACCGATAGCGGCGCTCGGTTCGAAGAAGCTGGCAAATTCGACCGCCTCGGTCGTGGTCAGGCTACTTGGGAGGAGGTTCTGTTGCAGCTCACGGGCCACCGCGAGTTCCTTCTCGAGGCTCTCTTTCTGCGCCGCTGTCTTGACCAACTCCTCGAGGCTCGAGGTCATCTGGTTGAAGGAGCGCTGCATCTGGCCCAACTGGTCCGTGCGGCGTACCGGTATGCGGGCTGAGAAGTCTCCTTTCTGTACTCGGTCGGTCGCCTGACTCAATCGGTTCACGGCCCAGCTCAGGCTGACGATCATGTACAGCGCCATGACGGTAGCGATGGCGTAGATGTCGAAGAGGAGAAAGGCGATGGTCAGGAGGGCGCCCCAGGCAACTGTGTCTACCTCACCGTTGCTGAAGACGATGCGTTGGTAGACGGTCGCGGCCTTGGCGTTGAGGAGTGCACCGAACGACTCCGAAATCTCTTCGGAGGTGGTGAGTGACAGGGGGCGGCTAAGCCGTTCGCCCCAAAAAAGAATCGGCTGTTGCCAGAGATTCCACCAGGGACCGGGAGCGCCGAAGAACTGCTCGCGACTGGCGACGTCGCCCTGTCCTCCGGAGCGCAGGACGACCGGCTTCTCGCCGAAGAGCTGGACCTGGACCCGCTCCTCTTCGAGTGATGCCTCCAACTCGACCCAGAAGCCGCTGCGATCGCGAAGCGCCTTGGCGAGGTCGGCATCGAGTAGGGCGACGAGTTGAACTTCGGCCCGTTCTTGGAGCACTGCTAGGCGAGGAGCCTGTTCCTCCACCTTGAGGAAGGGGACTGACTCGTCGTGTCCCCTTGCGACGGATTCGGATTGGATCCACGGGGGCCAGGTCTGAGGAGCGGCTTCGAAGTTGGACCGCACCAGTTGGCGGTTCCGATAGTAGGCGATGGACAGTCCGGAATATCGATCGAGTTCCGGATCCTCCCCTCGAGCCACTTCGTTCAGCAGCGGCTCGAGATGATTCTCGAGATCACGATGGACATCGGTGAGGGTGTCCCTGAAGGCGTGGCCGAGGAGGGCTCCAAAGAGCACGTAGGTCGACAGACCCACCAGCAGGATGACCATGGGAATCGGCAAGACCCCGATCAGGAAATAGGAAAAGGCCAGCTTCCTGCCCACTCTCCATAGGAGTCGGCGGAGGAGGAGAATCGTGCCCCACAACAGCAGCATGCTGACCACCGCGGCGATGCCCAGGGCGCCCACAAGCTCGAATCCAGTGGCAACGGCGAGCACCGCGGCCGCGAGCAGGACGGCGTTGAGGGTCAGGAAGGCGAGTTTGGGTCGTTGCATGGATTGGCGCCGGGGATCATTCTATCGTCGTCCTCAGTACGCGGGGTGGAGGACCTTGTTTCGATCACGACGTAGCGATGGGTGCACCGAGGACGCTTCCTCGATACAATCCGATTAGCGGGGGCAGGATCTTACTTGGGGAGTCTGGGGAGATCGCTGTCGCGGCGCCAATTGATGCAATGCCAAACCAGCGGGAAGATTGATGACAACCGAGACTGCAACTAAGCCTTCCGGCTCCGTGACGAGCCACCAAGCCCTCACCGAGGTCGTGATTCGCTTTGCCGGGGATAGCGGCGACGGAATGCAGATCACCGGGACCCAGTTCACCACGACTTCGGCCCTGTTGGGAAACGACCTTTCTACTCTGCCGGACTTTCCGGCCGAGATCCGGGCGCCTGCGGGCACGCTTCCCGGCGTTTCGGCCTTCCAGGTGCGGATCGCAGACCACGATATTCATACACCGGGTGATGCCCCCGACGTGCTGGTGGCGATGAATCCCGCGGCCTTGGAGGTCAACCTCCGCGATCTCAAGGCCAATGGTGTGGTGATCCTCAATACGGACGAGTTCACGGCTCGCAATTTTAAGAAGGCCGGCCTCGAGACCGACCCCCGTGAGGACGGCAAGCTGGAGGGCTATCGCGTTTTTGAGGTCGAGTTGACCACCGTGACGCGTCGGGCACTCGAGGACTCCCCCCTGGACGTGCGCGGCAAGGACCGCTGCAAGAACTTCTTCGCCCTCGGCATGTGCTACTGGCTCTTCAGCCGTCCACTGCAACCCACTATCGACTGGCTCGAGAAGAAGTTTGCGAAGAAGCCCGATATCGCTGCCGCCAACATCACTTGCCTTCAGGCCGGGTGGAACTACTGTGATATCACCGGCTTGTTCCAAGTGCGCTACGAGGTCGAGTCGGCGGCTCTGCCGGCGGGGACCTACCGCAACATCAATGGCAACCTCGCCCTCGCCATGGGACTGGTGGCCGGGACGCGGAAGTCGGGAGTACCCCTCTTCCTCGGCTCCTATCCGATCACGCCCGCCAGCGACCTGCTGCACCATTTATCGGCGATGAAGCACTACGGTGTCACCACCTTTCAGGCGGAGGATGAGATCGCGGCCGTTTGTGCCGCCATTGGAGCTTCCTTTGGTGGCGCCCTCGGCATGTGTAGCACCTCTGGACCTGGCCTGGCCCTCAAGTCCGAGGCGATCAATCTCGCCCTGATGACCGAACTGCCGCTGGTCATCCTCAATGTGCAGCGGGCCGGACCCTCCACCGGGATGCCGACCAAGACTGAGCAGAGTGATCTGCTGCAGGCGATGTTCGGCCGCAACGGCGAGTCGCCCCTGCCCGTGATCGCTCCCTCCTCTCCCGCCGATTGCTTCTGGGCCGGGATCGAGGCGTGTCGCGTGGCGGTCGAGTCGATGGTGCCGGTAATCCTGCTCTCGGACGGCTATTTGGCCAATGGTGCCGAACCGTGGAAGTTGCCCGACATCGCCGACCTTCCCGACTTCCCGGTGGAATTCCATTCCGACCCCGAGGGTTTCCAGCCTTACCAGCGTCGTGAAGACACGTTGGCGCGGCCCTGGGCGATTCCGGGAACCGCCGGCCTAGAGCACCGCATCGGTGGTCTGGAGAAACAAGATGGCAGTGGCAATGTCTCGTACGATCCCGAGAATCATCAACGAATGACGGATCTGAGAGCGGAGAAGATCGCCCGCATCGCTCGTCGCATAGAGCCGTTGGCGGTGGATGGCGACGAGCGGGGCAAGCTTCTGGTTCTCGGATGGGGCAGTACCGAAGGAGCGATCATGGGCGCTGTCCTCGCGGCGCGGGCCGAAGGACTCACCGTGAGCCGGGCTCAGTTGCGCTGGATCAACCCCTTCCCCGCCAACCTCGGAGAGGTTCTTGCCAACTTCGACCAGGTCCTGGTTCCGGAGATGAACGGCGGGCAGCTTGCCCTGCTCCTCAGAGCCGGCTTCCTGAAGAATGTGACCAGCTACCCCAAGGTCGAGGGCAAGCCCTTCTATCGCCACGAGATCCTGACCAAAATCAAGCAATGCCTGGAGGTCGCTGATGCCAACTGAGACGCCGACACTAACCAAGAAGGACTTCCAGTCCGATCAGGAGGTTCGCTGGTGTCCAGGATGCGGCGATTACGCCATCCTCTCCGCCGTTCAATCGGTGATGCCGGAGCTCGGTATTCCGAAGGAGCGCTTGGTGGTGATCTCGGGTATCGGCTGTTCGAGCCGCTTCCCGTACTACATGGACACCTTCGGTTTCCACACCATCCACGGTAGGGCGCCGGCCATCGCCACCGGCCTCAAGACGAGCCGCCCCGATCTCGAGGTGTGGGTCGTGACCGGTGACGGCGATGCGCTGTCGATCGGCGGCAACCACTTGATCCATGTCCTTCGCCGCAACGTCAACGTCAAGATTCTCCTTTTCAATAACCGCATCTACGGTTTGACCAAGGGGCAGTACTCGCCGACCAGCGAAGTGGGCAAGCGCACCAAGTCAACCCCGGTGGGATCGATCGACAATCCCTTCGACCCGGTCTCCGTCGCCCTCGGGGCAGGAGCGACCATGGTGGCGCGAAGCGTCGACATCTTTCAGAAGCACCTCAAGGAGACCCTGCGTCGGGTGGCCGAGCACCAGGGTAGTGCTTTCGTCGAGATTCTTCAGAACTGCAACATCTTCAACGATGGGGCCTTCTCGTACCTCACCGACAAGGAGAACCGCGAGGTCGAGGGACTCTACCTGGAGCATGGCAAACCGTTGGTCTTTGGGCCTCCGGGCGCCGAGCGGGGAATCAGGCTCGATGCGAAGGCGATGCGCTTCGAGATCGTGTCCCTGGGCAATGGCATCGGCCCTGAAGACTGTGTGGTCTGGGACGAGAGTCGTCCCGATCCGTCGCTCGCCTTCATGCTCGCTCAGTGTCATCGACCCGAGTTCCCGACCGCTCTCGGTGTTCTCCGTAAGGTCGACGCACCGACCTATGACGCCGGGGTGATCGCGCAGATCGCTCAACAACAGGAGCGGATGGGCACCGGGAGCTTGGAAGAGCTCCTCTATTCAGGCGAGACCTGGCAGGTGGCTGCGGACGGATCGATCACTCGGTAGACCTCACCAGGCGAGGATTTGGAATTCCTGGATGTCCCAAGGGCACTCTCCTGGATCTTTTCGGCTAGTCGAGTCGCTTGCGGAAGCGCAGCGAGGCGAGGGTCATGGCGATAGCGCCAAAGGCGAGGAGCGGCCACAGGTCCCGGCTAATGTCGGAGAGGGAAGCGCCGCGCAGAACGATACCGCGGATCACACGCAGGAAGTGAGTCAAGGGCATCACCTCGGCGATCCACTGCGCCGGCTCGGGCATGGCGTCGAAGGGGAACATGAAGCCGGACAGCAGGATCTGCGGCAAGAAGGTGAAGAAGGTCAGCTGGAAGGCTTGAAACTGGGTTTGGGCGACGGTCGAGATGACGAGGCCCAGTGACAGTGAGGCAAAGATGAAGACCAATGAGGAGATCAAGACATCGAGAGGCTGTCCGCGCAGCGGAACGTCAAAGAGTAGTCGACCCACCGAGAGGACGAGCAAGAGCTGGATGCAGCCGATCACGATGTAGGGCAGGATCTTGCCGACCATCAATTCGATGGGGCTCAGTGGGGTGGTGATCAACAGCTCGAGGTTGCCGCGTTCACGCTCGCGAACGATGGCCACCGACGTGAAGAGCACCATCGTCATGGTGAGGATGACGCCCACCAGCCCGGGCACGATCTGCACCGCAGTCCGACGTTCTGGGTTGTAGTACGGGCGCATCTCGAAGGTGGCGGCTGACGCGCGAGGTTTCAGACCGGAACGTGGCGCGATGGGAAGGCTGCGCAGGCCGGCGGCGGCACCGTAGCTGGCGGGGTCGCTGGCGTCGACGAGGAGTTGGGCCAAGGGTTCGTCGAGGTGGTCTCCCCCCGGACCGTAGCCATTGCCGCGCTGCGCCCGCTGCGAGCGTTCGACGCGCTGTTCGAAGTCGGGGGGAATCACGACTCCGACCGCGATGTGGCCCTGACGGAGCAATGTGTTGAGTTCCTCGATGCTGGCAACGCGGGCCACGATGTCGATCACCTGGCTGGCTTCGGCGTCGGTCAGCAGGCGCCTCGATTGCTGGCTTCCGGAGAGATCAGCTACACCAGCCCGCAGGTGGCGGATGTCCTGGTTGATAGCAAATCCGAAGAGGAGCAACTGGATGATCGGGATGGCCACCACCATGCCGAAGGTTAATCGGTCCCGGCGGAGCTGTCGGATCTCCTTGCGCGCGATGGCGACGATGCGCCCGAACGATTGGACCATCAGCCGGACCCCGTCTCGACCGGGCGGGCCTTGGGGCTGTGTCGGGTCACGGCGACGAAGACGTCCTCGAGATTGGCGCGGACGAGCTGAACGGAGGCGGTGGACTCGGGGGCGCTCGAGCTCACGGCGGTCTGGACCCGGTGGAGAGGCTCCTGGCTCTCGCGGCTGAACAGAGCCCGCAGCTGGGTTCCGAGCTGGGCCACGCTCAGTAGACCTTCCAGTGTCGTGATCGCTTCTCGGGCCCGTCGTGGGTAGGGAGTCTCGATCTCGACGACAACTGCATCGATGTCATCCATCAACTTCCTCGGGGCTCCCTCCGCCATGAGTCGTCCTCGGTCGAGGATGGCGAGGGCGTGACAGCGCTCCGCTTCGTCCATGTAGTGGGTGGACACGAGAATCGTCGTGCCTGCGTCGGAGAGCTGGAAGAGGGACTCCCAGAACTCCCGCCGATTCTCGGGATCGACCGCACTCGTCGGTTCGTCGAGGAAGAGAAGTTCGGGCTCGTGAAGGACGGCAGCGGCCAGAGCGAGGCGCTGCCTCTGACCGCCGGAGAGCGTTCCGGCGCGCTGCTTCGCTTGGCGTGTGAGGCGGTAGAGCTCCAGTAGTTCATCGACCCGTTGGCGGCGGGCGCGACCGGGGAGCGAGTAGATCTCGCCCATGAACTCCAGGTTTTCACGCACGCTCAGGTCTTCGAAGAGAGAGAAGCGTTGCGTCATGTAGCCGATGCGCCGCCGGAGTTTCTCCGCCATCTGGGGCATCTCGAGTCCGAGCACCGTGACTTCGCCGGCCGAGGGTTCGAGCAGGCCGCACAGAAGCCGAATCGCGGTGGTCTTGCCCGATCCGTTGGGGCCCAGGAAGCCGTAGACCGAGGCTCGGGGGATGGTCAGATCGAGCTGATCGACAGCGACGAGGTCTCCGAAACGTCGAGTGAGGCCCCGCGCGACAATAGCGTTGGGTTCTTCTCGCTTCGGTGCCGTCGTCATCTCGAGGACGGTGCTTTCGCTTCGGTCTCGGTCATGGATCCCGTCAACTCGGATCAGCCGCGGGGAGGGCGTCGGGGGACTGAGGCCGCGAGCAACGCTCAGCGAACTGCGTCGAACCCTCGTCCCCGATCCAGGCGCGGACCGGGATGCCGGTCACGAGACCGATCTCCTGATCGGCGAGGAGAACGATCTCGCCAACGTAGGAGAGGCGATGCCGATCGTGCTCGGACAAGCTGTAGTACGGGGTGAACGTCGCCTCACTGGCGACGAAACGGACGCAGCCGCCGAGGGAACGATCGAGCCCATCGACCTCGATCCGGGCGGGGAGCCCGATGGAGGTTTGGGCGAGGGTATCTTGCGGCAGATAGACCCTGACCCAGGCCGGGCCGCTGGAGATGACGGTGGCGACGGGGGCGCCAGCGCCGGGAACCTCCCCGACCTCATAGGGCAGAGCATCGATGATTCCGGCGACCGGCGAGTGCACGGCGAGACGTTGCAGGTCGACCTCGAGGTCGACGACGTTGGCTCGGGCTGCCGTCAGATCGGCGAACGCTTGATTCAGTTCCTCGGAAGTAGCGCCGGCGACCAGTTCGCGGTAGGCGGCCTCGCTCGCTTCGAGGCGTGCCTGGGCGGTTTCGAGTCGGGACTGTCCCCGGTCGAGATCGGCCTGGGACGAGACCTGGGCCTCCACCAGCTTCTGTAGACGGTGGACCTCCAGGCGCGCCAACTCGACCTCGCTACGGTCGGCGGCGATCGCTGACCGTGCCTCCTGTCTCCGTTCCGAACGCCCCCCCCGCTCCAACTCCTCGATGCGGGCCTCGTAGCGTTGGACGGTGGCTCGGGCCGCCTCGACGCGCGCCGCCTGCCGACGATCGTCCAACTGCACGAGGAGTTGACCGGCTTCTACTGCCTGCCCTCTCGCGACCGCGATGCTACGGATCGGCTCGTTGGCTGAAGCGACGAGATCCTGGCGGTGCCTTTCGAGGGTACCGAGGAGAGGAAGCTCGGAAGGGTCCGGGGTCTTGGCAGGGCAGGCCAAACCCCATAGCGCACACGCTAGGAGGACCAGAAGCGGCTTGATGGTAGGCCGCGGTCTTCCAGTCGAAGTTCGCGACGCTATCGGAACGGACGATTTCATCGTTGGGGCGCCTCCTCACAGTAGGGTCCAGCGTGCGGGCCGGTGTCGACATCGTTGTTCAAGCCTAGTCTGGTGCCGCGGAATCGCACGATCGGTGACGGGTGGAGTGTAACCGAGGATAGCCTTCCAGGTGGTAGATTCTCCCCATGCCACGATCCCTACGCTACTTGTTGATTCTTCTCCTCGTCGTACTCTCGGGATGGGCGATCGAGCGGACCGTGCTTCGCGCCGATCCGGTGCTTGTGACCGTGACGTCTGTGGAGAAGGGTCGAGTCGAACAGACCGTCACCAACTCACGGGCGGGGACGGTGCGGGCTGCCCGTCGGGCCCGTTTGTCGCCCGAAGTAGGAGGCTTGGTGATCTCCCTGCCTTTTCGAGAGGGCGATCGGGTAGAGCAGGGGGATATCGTTCTACGGTTGGCGTCCCAGGTGCCGGGAGCGCAGGTCGAGGTCGCTCGGGGAGAGCTCACCACCGCCAAGGCCAGGGCCCGCGAATCCTGTCTCGCGGCGGAACAGGCGCGACGGGAGATAGCACGCAATGAGCGATTAGCGACCGACGGCATCGTGTCGATGGACCTGGTCGATCGGCTCGAGAGTGTTGCGAAGACGCGAGAGGCTGGATGCGAGGCGACCAGCCGCGCGGTAGAGGCTGCCGAAGCTGCCCTTGGACTGGCCGCCGCGGACCTCGACCGGACTGTCCTGCGGGCGCCGTTCGACGCGATCGTCGCCGATCTTGCGGTCGAGGTGGGCGAGTGGGCTACGCCGTCCCCGGCCGCGATGCCGGTACCGCCCGTGATCGACCTTCTCGATCCTTCCTCGATCTTTGTGTCAGCGCCGATGGATGAGGTCGATTCGGCCACGCTCGCCGTCGGCCAATCGGTGTCAATCACCGCCGACCCCTTCCCCGGGCGGATCTTTGCCGGTCGGCTGCGACGGGTTGCACCCTTCGTCCTCGATATCGAGCAACAGAACCGCACGGTCGAGGTCGAAGTGGACTTTCTCGATCCTTCGGACCGCCTACGTCTGCTCCCCGGCAGCTCCGCCGATATCGAGGTCCTGTTGCAGGCCAGGGACGGGGTTTTGCGCTTGCCAACACCCGTGGTGATCGAGGGAAGGCGGGTCCTGGTCCTCGAAGGAGACCGTCTGGTCTCGAGGAACGTGGAGACTGGTTTGCGCAACTGGGACTTCACCGAGATCCTGGGAGGCGTCGCCGAGGGAGATCGGGTGGTCGATAGCCTGGATCGGAAGGACGTCGTGGCCGGAGCTCGGGCGCGGGTCGAGAGTACCCCCGGTTCGTGATCGAACTCCGAGATATCTCGCGCACTTATCGGGTGGGCGATCAGGAGGTTCGCGCCCTCGTCGACGTCGACCTAACCATCGGCGATGGAGAGTATGTCGCCCTCATGGGACCGTCGGGATCCGGAAAGTCGACTCTCCTCAACCTGCTCGGCTGCCTCGATCGGCCCGATACGGGTACCTACGAACTCGCCGGACGCGAGGTGGGTCGACTCTCCATCGAAGAGCTCACGCTCGTGCGTCGGCACCAGATCGGCTTCATCTTCCAGTTCTTTCACCTCGTACCGCGCTTGACGGCGGCTCGAAACGTGGAGCTTCCGATGCTCTTCGCCGGGGTACCGCGCCGGGAGCGGCGGCGGCGGGTAGCCGAAGCATTGGAAGCGGTTGGGATCTCGGACCGAGCCGACCATCGACCCGACCAGCTCTCCGGTGGTCAGCGCCAACGCGTCGCCATCGCCCGGGC
>JAIOJS010000410.1 GCA_019911795.1 Thermoanaerobaculia bacterium
GTAGAGGACCCACTCGGTAGGAACAGACACCGCGAACTCAGTGAAGAAGATCACGACGTTGCCCAGAGCAAAGCCCACCGCAACCCCCAACAAGCCACCGACGTTGCACAGGAGGATCGCCTCGAGGAGGAACTGCCAGAGGATGTCGCGCCGCTTCGCGCCCAACGCCTTGCGGATTCCGATCTCCTTGGTGCGCTCGGTCACACTGACGAGCATGATGTTCATGATGCCGATCCCGGCGACGATCAGGGCGATGGTGCCGATGACGAAGGCGCCGAGCTTGACTCCGGCCGTCGCCTGGTTGAACGCCTTGATATTGCTGTCGTTGGTGAAGTAGTAGAAATCATCTTCATCCCCGGGGGCTACGCCGCGATCAGCCCGCAGCACCGCACGGGTCTCCTCGATCGCCTCCTGGAGAAGCTCGGGAGACTTGGCGCGAACCGTCATGTTCACCGAACGCAAGCTACCGTCTCCTTGCCGCATGCCATAGGCCCGTTGGAAGCGCGACACCGGAACCAGGATGTAGTTGTCGAAGTTACCCCCCATGGCGGACGTCTTCTCGCCGAAGACTCCCACCACGCTGTACTTGCGTCCGTCGACTTTGATGATCTTCTCGATCGGGTCGACGAAGGGAAACAGCTGCTCGGCAACGGCGAAGCCAATGACGGCAACGCTACGACTCACGGCGACGTCCTCGTTCGATATGTTGCGCCCCAACTCGACGTAGTGAGTGTTGTTATCGGGATACTCGGGCGTGCCCCCCACGACCCAGAGACGTCCGCTCGTCTCCTCGTTGCGATAGGAAGCAGAGGATCCGAACTGCCACAATTCTGCACCCACCAGGTCGACCGATTTGACGTTCTCACGCACTGCGTTGGCGTTCTCGACCGTTACCGGCTTGCGCTGCTGGATCTTGCGCCAATCGATGTCGTTGTTGAAATCTCCACGCGGCCACTTCTGCACCTGGAAGGTGGTAGTGCCAAGGACACTCATCTCCTCCTCCATCGCGCCCTGAACGACGGAGATGCCGGTCATCACCGCGATCACCGAGGCGACGCCGGCGATGATGCCGACCAGAGTCAAGGAGGAACGCAGCTTGTTGGTGCGTACCGCGGTCGAGGCCATTTTGAACGCTTCGCGAATCTTCATGGTGCCGTCCTGACTTCAATAATAGGGTGTGGTCGATTCATGATGTCTCTCAGTCCAACTTGGTCGATGCAAGTCACTCGTAGCGGAGGGCCTCGATCGGGTTCAGACGGGAGGCCTTGATCGCCGGAATCAGCCCGGCCACGACCCCGGTCAACATCGAGACCACGAGCGCCGCGAGGACAATCGGCATCGACATGCTCGCCGGCATCAGCTTCTCGTTGATCACCAGGGTGACGAAATAGGCGCCAAGAACCCCGAGAATCCCACCCGTAAGACAGATGGCTGCGGCTTCGAAGAGGAACTGCGCGAGGATGGTCCGACGCTTGGCCCCGATCGCCTTGCGAATGCCGATCTCACGAGTGCGTTCGGTGACGGAGACGAACATGATGTTCATGACCCCGATCCCACCGACGAAGAGCGAGATCGACGTGATCAGCATCCCGATCAGCAGAACCACGCCCATCACCTTGTTGAACATGCCCACGAGGGCATCCATCTTGTTGACCGCGAAGTCGTCCTGCTCCGTCGGCGTCAGCCGTCGGATCTTCCGCATCTCTCCGGTCAGTTCGTACTCGTAATCCGCGAGGGTAACGCCCGGCGGTGCCTTTACCGCGATATTGAGATTCCGCTCACCGCCGCCGAAAGACTTTGCAAAGGCCGTGATCGGTACAAAGATCTGAGAATCGAAGTCCGGACCACCGAAGTTGCCGGCCGACCCCTGCTTCTCCATCACCCCGATCACCAGGAAGTTGTAGCGCCCGATACGAATATCCTTGTTCAACGGATCGACAGTACCGAACAGTCGCTCCCGCACGGTGTGCCCGATCACCGCCACCCGGCGCTTGATTCGAACGTCCGAGGCACTGAGGAAACGACCGAACTCCGGCACTGAAGCCGATACCAACATCTGTTGTTCTGTCGTCCCCAGGATGTCGATATTCGGCAGGGTCTCCGAGGCAAACTTGACGCTGCGCTCGGTACTCACGGTGGGATTTACCGCCAAAGCGCTGTCGAGTCGATCGGCCAGCTTCTCCGCCTCCTTGATCGAGACATTGGGGCGATTCCGCATCTCGAAGAAGTTGCCGTTGAAGACCCAGGGCATCCGCGAGACATAGAGAACGTCCGAGCCCAGGGCTGAGACACTCTCTTTGAACGAGGAGGTCAAACCGTTGGCGGCCGTCATCGTCGTACTGACGCCGACGATCCCGATGATGATGCCCAGGGTGGTGAGGATGCCGCGAGCCTTGTTCGCTCGAATCGCCCTCAACGCGATTCGCAGAGCCTCTCGTCCCTCATGCAGTATGCGCATTCTCGACCCTCTCGGTGTTGCGAACATCCGACTCGATCAAACCATCCCGAAGCTTTACCACACGGTGGGCATAGCGGGCGATGTCATCCTCGTGGGTCACCAGGATGATGGTATTCCCCTGCTCGTGGAGGTGGTCGAAGATCTCCATGATCTCCGTCCCGGTCCGACTGTCGAGGTTTCCCGTGGGTTCGTCAGCCAGGATGATCGAGGGACGCGTCACCAGGGCCCGAGCGATGGCCACGCGCTGACGCTGGCCACCCGACAACTCATTTGGCTTGTGCTTCATGCGGTCTTCGAGCCCGACGCTGGCAATCGCCTCCTTGGCACGTTCCTGCCTCTCCTTGACATCCATTCCGGCGTAGATCAAGGGCAATTCGACGTTGTGCAGCACATCGGCTCGTGACAGCAAGTTGAAGGTCTGGAAGACGAAGCCGATCTTGCGGTTGCGAATCTCGGCCAGCTCGTTGTCGTTCAACTTTCCAACGTCCTCGCCATCGAGGCGGTATCTGCCCGAAGTAGGTACGTCGAGGCAGCCGATGACGTTCATGA
>JAIOJS010000411.1 GCA_019911795.1 Thermoanaerobaculia bacterium
CTCCTAGACTACTTGGGTGTGCTTCGTCGGATTGAATCCTAGGTGACCGCGGAAGCCCTGGCTCTTGTGGAGTTTGGCCTGAGACTCGAACGGAAAGTCGACACGTGCCCGACCCTGCCGCGAGCCACCAGGCAGTGTCGAATTCTTCGGCTGCCCCAAGTTGCGAGACCTCCCTGCCGCCCTTTCTACGGAGAGACATGAGATGAGGAAAAGGCTCCCCAGGAGTGCAGTAGTGCTCGTAGTGAGCGTCTCTCTCAGTGCCCTCGCCTCAATTGGAGGGTGCAAGATCACAATTGGTGGCGGGGGAGCGGCAGGGAACCTGAACTTGGGAATCCCATATCGGGGTCAGCCGGACCTTCTGCTCTGTGGACCGACATCCGTCCTGATGTGGCGGCTCTACGATGGCTTGGTTGAGATCTCCCCCCAGCAGCTAATGTCCTTCATGGGGTGCACGGTGACTCATGGATGTAGTCTTGTTCAGATCCAAGTTGGGGTGAACAGCTACACGAACACCCACGATGCATTCCTGGACAACTTCGGTGGAATAGGCTACCCAGATGATCTCCTGGCGGAGTTTCATGCGCGGCAGCTGCAGTCACTCTCGATGGGGAACCCCGTGATTGCGACAATTGAGGGAGACAGTCACGCGGTCGTGCCCAACAAGGGTAACTACTCCACCGCCTCGGATGGACTAAAGCGCTGGGATTTCGTCTATGTTCATGACCCGGCGCAGAGCAACGGTGGCCCGAACGTCTACTTCAGCGCTGGGGCGTGGATGAACACGGTCGGGCACCAAGTCGTCTCTGCTGCAGCGATCCAAGGCTGGACGGGATCTCTCGCTTCCTACGGAGCGGTCTACGTCCGCGGCTGGTCCGGAGGCGCACCGTACGATCCTGTGCCTTGAGGAGGAACGTAATCATGCGAATACCAGTGCTTAGACTTGGGTTCGTTGCAGGCGCGGCGTTGTCGGTGGTGCAAGCAGCGCCAGCAGTGGCCACGGAAGGCCGCTGGTTCCTGGACTCCTGCCCGGCATCGAACGCAGCGAAGGCCGAGATGATTAGGTCCGAGATCGAAACCGCAATTCCTGGTTCGAGTGTCTACGTGCCGCACCCCTTTCCTCAGGGAGAACTCCAGGTCATAGAGGATCTCAAGTACCAGTTCCTCGACGGCTGGAATCAGCACTCACGCGGGGAGATTCCTGACGGCGTTTGGAGAACCGTCGAAGCCCTCAAGACAGGCGCTGCTCGTTTCGAAGTGCTCGAGGTGACAGAGTGGCGGCCCAGCAGGTGCGGATTCGTCTATGGGCAGACGGATTTTCGATTTCTGGTGCGCGTTCATTCTTCTAAGACGGGAATCGAGCTGGCGCGCGTTTCATTGAATGACAGCGGTCTGCTGTCGACCTTCATCACTGCCCGAGCGAACTCGAAGGGAGGGGAGCTCCCCGCGATCGAGTCCATCGACTCCCTTCGGGGAAGGAGTGGCACTGCCGCGGAAGGAACGGACTTTCAGTTCGTGGCCATCGCCGGCAGGTCCATGGCGTGTGGCGAACTCCTTCCCTGCATCGCATTTCGGAAGTCCGGCCGTGCTCTGATCTCGAAAGATGGACATCTGTTCGCTCTCGACCTCGGTCGACCAGGCGTTGCAGGCGTGCTGTCTCAGGACGTCGGAGCACAGACGCCGCGAGGCAATGCCGCAGTCGAGGCCCTTCGGCCGGGAGAGCACCTGATCACGGTCGGCGCGAATGGGCTTGCAGTTGCCAGCCCGGTCTCGAGCGAGACCGGGCTGCCGTGATCTGAACGGACTCAGGGCCGGGAGACCTCGTCGGGGACCTAGTCGAAATCGAGGGCGAGCACGACGCTCCCGAAAGAAGCAGTTGCTCGAAGAGAGGCTCCCCTAAGAGGCTGCTGAAATACGCTTCTGGAAGCTGCCACAAGCCATGAGCACCTTCACCCAGAGGGGCAAGCAAAGGGCTTACGGCTACCGCAACAGCGCGGACCGACTCCGTGCACGAGTTTTTCAGCAGCCTCCTAAGGGGGTCGCCCCCAGTACCGTCGCGACGAGCCCGCGGTCCTGACCTGCGGGGGTTGTCTTCGTAGGACCCTCCGCCGCGGCCGGATCCGGTCCTTCCCTTCTATGGTCTTTTCTCTTTTCGCTCTTCCGGTGCGGTAGCGTTCCATGGCCATGGCCGTCGCGCGCACGATCTACTCCTGCCAGTCCT
>JAIOJS010000038.1 GCA_019911795.1 Thermoanaerobaculia bacterium
GTCATCAGGGGCGAGATCAAGGCGCCCCGACGCAGGCATAGCGGGACCTATGTCGAGGAGGGGCAACGCCGAGCTCGGCCCTGAGGGCCGGCCAGGCGCTAATCGTTTGGGAGTTACAGTCCACTAGCATCTGCTAACCCCTGTGAACGGCTTAATAGCCGACGGCGAGGTGTCTGGATACGCTGCGCCCACCATGCGAAGTCTCTCTCTGGCCTTGCTCCTCCTCGGTGGTGCTCTGTCTCCACTCATCGCCCAACTCCCTCCCGTCGTTCCGGGCTTCCCCAACGTGCCCCAGACCCCGGGGACGGTCCTCAGCGGACTCAACGCTCCCGAACAGGGTCGTACCGCGATCATCGGCTACCACAACGGCATCCTCTTCACCGTCCCCGAGGTTCCCTCCAGCGCACCGAACTCGGACTTCGCAATGCGAACCTGGGACCTCAGCGATCCCTCGCAACCGGTGATGTTGAGCAACGAAGGGATCACCGCGATGCCGGTCAACGCTCATGGCTACTTCAAGAGCGGTGACTACCTGATCCTCGGGCCGAATTGGCCACCCGAGTCTCCCTATTCGTATCGCCGAACGGGCCCCGGAACGGTCGAGCGCACCGAATTTCCGGGCCTGTTGCACATCGGTGTCCGCGGAGCACTCTTCCGGCCCTGGCTCCTCGGAGGGACCTTTTGGAGCTACGGCGAAGTGAGCGGCGACGCCTACGTCGAGCTCCGCGGCACGGAGCTGGGGCGGTGGGATCATCTCGGCATGACCGGAGTCATCGGTCACCCCTTCCTCCTCGGCAACATCGCCATTTACGCTTCGGACCAGAGCCGGACCGGAGTCGCCACCTACGACCTCAGCGACCCCGCCAATCCAGTGCTTCTCGACGTGCTCAACGACGGCGGTCCGGGAGGCTACTGGCCGGAACTGTGGGGTGGCAATGGACGCCTGCTCATCGTCTTTCCCTATCGGACCGCGGGCAACGGTATTCGCATCGTCGATGCCACCGACCCCACCAATCTCGAGTTTGTCGCCGATGTTCCCTTGAACGGAACCGAGGCGATGTACGCACAGTTTCAGGACGAGTACGCCTTCGTGGGGGATCACAAGGTCGACATGCGGACCTTCGAGTCGGTCCTCTTCCTGGACGGCGCCAACACCGTGCGCCCCAACGACGGTGGCGTCGGTATCGATACCAGTCAGTTCGCGCTTCCCCTCGGCAACCTCTTGATCACCGGCGGTGGTGCCTCCAATCAAGGGATGGCGGTTTGGGCGCACCAGGCGACGCCCGACACTCGCGGCCCCGAGGTCGGCTTCCACATTCCCCGAGCGGGAGCCACCGACTATCCGCAGGGCGCCCCAATCTCCCTGTTGATTCATGAGACGTTGGAAACTCCAACTATCGTCAATGGAGTGTCTTTCATCGTCCGTCCGCTCGGGGGCACCTTCATCGACGGCGACCTCACCTTCGCCTTCGACGACGTCTTGACCTTTACCCCGACCTCTCCTCTCGCCGCCAACACGACCTATGAAGTGCTCCTCCCCGGCGGCGGGATCAAGGACGCCGTCGGCAACGGCATGGTGGAATACTCCTTTACCTTCTCGACTGGGTCGACGGTGGGCGGCAATCAGCCCCCGGTCATCTCCAGCCTCGAGGCCTCGGCCTACCCGGTGGCGCCGAACGCCACCTTGATCCTGTCGGCCATAGCCTCCGACCCGAACGGCGATCCGGTCGAGTATCGATTCGACTTCGGTGACGGAACTCCGCAGACGGCGTGGTCGAGTGCGGCGACGGCCAACCACACCTATCCCGACCCAGGACACTACCGAACCGCCGTTCAAGCTCGCGATCCCTCGGGCTCCATCTCGAGTCGCAGCCGAACCGTCACCGTGACGACCGTGCCCGCGGGCCCTCGGCCGACTCAAAGCTCGCAACTCTCCTGCCTCGAGACTGACCGGCGAGTGTGGGCAGTCAATCCCGACAACGACACGGTGACTGCCGTCGATGCCGATGGCCTCGCCGTCGACTTGGAGGTCCCCGCCTGCGACGACCCTCGAAGTCTCGCCGTGTCGCAGAACGGCGAGGTGTGGGTCGCCTGTTTCGGCGACGACCGGATCCAGATCCTCGATGGAGGGAGCGGCTCCGAGGTCACGAGCGTGGCCACCGGCTATGGCAGCGCCCCGGTGCAGATCGTCTTCGATCCTACCGGGGCCCAGGCCTTCGTGGCACTCTCCGGGACCGGCGCGGTACGGAAGTTCGATGCCACCACCCACCAAGAGATCGGGAGTCTCGATCTCGGTCCGATGCCAAGGGCCTTGGCAATCACTCCCGATGGCCAGCGGCTGCTCGTCACTCGGCTTCTCTCGCCTCGAAATCACGCCGAGGTCTGGGATGTGGACACCGCGTCGATGACGCTGAACGACACCATCATCCTGCGCAAGTTCGGCGGGGAGGCCAACTGGGACACGACCGCCTCGGGTCGAGGCGTCGCCAACTACCTGACCGGGATCGCCATTGCACCGGACGGTCAGAGCGCTTGGATCACGGCGAACAAACCGAACGCTGAGAGAGGCCTCCTGTTTGGTCCGGATCTGGATCAGGACAACACGGTCCGCAATGTCGTCGTGCAGATCGACCTCAGCAGCAATGAGATGATCCATGCCATCGACCTAGACAACAGCGACTCGGCGAGCGCGATCGCGTTCAGCCCCCTGGGGGACTACCTATTCGTCGCACTGCAGGGCAATGACGAGGTGGTGGTCCTCGATGCGTTCCGGGCCGGCGTGGTCAACGGTCTCGGCAGCCTGGTCACCCGGCTCGGGGTCGGAGCGGCACCCCAAGGCCTCTGTATGGACGGTCCCGAGCAGCGACTGATGGCGAAGAATCTCACCGGACGCAGTGTCTCTGCCCTCGAACTGACCAACCTCTTCGCGATGGGCTCGCCGATCGCCACCGACCAGGAGATCCAGACCGTCGCCAGCGAGACGATGCCGGCGGATGTCCTCCTCGGCAAGGAGATCTTCTACGGCGCGGGAGACCTGCGGATGAGCTCGGAGGGCTACATAGCCTGCTCCAGCTGCCACCTCGATGGAGGCCACGACGGCCGCGTTTTCGATTTCACCGGCCGCGGCGAAGGTCTACGCAATACCACCGACCTACGGGGTCGCGGCGGGACGGCGCACGGCAACGTCCACTGGTCTGCCAATTTCGACGAGATCCAGGATTTCGAAAACGACATCCGAGGCGCCTTCGGGGGCACCGGCTTCCTCAGCGATTCGGACTTCGCGGCGACCGCGGATCCCTTGGGTCCGGTCAAGGCTGGACTCAGCATTGATCTCGACGCGCTCGCCGCCTACGTGTCCTCGCTCGGATCCCAGAGCGTTCCCCGCAGTCCCTTCCGTCAGGCCAACGGCCTGCTGACCCCGCAAGGCGTTGCCGGCCGCACCGTCTTCGCCGACCAGGGGTGCGCTGACTGCCACACTGGACCGCGCTTCACCGATTCCACCGTGGGCAGTGCCACTCTCCACGACGTCGGGACCCTTCGGACCACCTCCGGACAGCGTCTCGGTGGTCCCCTGCTGGGCATCGACACACCCACCCTGCGGGGCGCTTGGACCACGTCGCCCTACTTCCACGACGGCTCTGCGCCGACCCTGGCTGACGTCTTCCGGGTTGTGGGTGGAACGGTAATCCCGGCCGAGTCCGGGACGGTCAGCAACGGCGCCCAGATCACCGACACCTACGTCGAGCTCAACAATGACGATACCGTCCACGGCCGAGCCTATGCCCACCTCCCCAGTACCAACTCGCAAGTGGCCTTCACGGGAGTCGACGGTGGTAGCGGTGGCCTTGGCGCCATCGAGGTCCGCTACAGCGACTACGACGCGCGGACTCTCCAGATCCGGGTCAACGGCGGTGCCTTCCAGCCGTTGGCCCTCGCCCCGGCCGGCAACCAACCGACCTGGCGCCACACCAACTGGCTCTATGCTCGCCTCGAGGGCGTCGCGTTGAATTCCGGTGCGACCAACGTCGTCGAGGTCACTAGTTTCGACTCCTTCCCTTTGATTACCGTCGACGAACTGATCGTCAGTACGGCCGATGAAGTCAACGCCGCCTTCCCCCATCGGAGAGTTCTCGCCCTGCCTCCCGCCGGCCAGCAGGATCTCCTCGCCTACCTGCTGCAATTGGATGGGCAGGACGAGGCTAACCCCGAGACTCCGCTATTCGCGGATGGCTTCGAATCAGGTAACACCATCGCCTGGGATTGAAGCAGCGGTCTCGACCCACGAAGCCCCGAGATAGGAGCCTTGGAGCCGGCCTAGTCGACGCCAGGTTCCATAAACCGGGACTCCGTCCGGCCGACCAGGATCGCGGTGCCGATCATGGCCGCCCCCGCCACCAAGCGAACCGCCTGCGCAGGGGCGACACCCTTAGCCTCGCCAAAAACCAACAGAGAGGCCAGAACCGCCAGTGGCACCACGGCGTTGTTGAAGGCCGCGAGGACACCCGGGCTCACCAGAGTGGCGCCCTTGTTCCAGAGGAAGAAGCCGAGCCCCGAGGCGACGATTCCAAGGTAGAGCAATACCCACCACTGGTCCGTGCGAACGTCGGGAAGCCCCCCTCCTGAGCTAATCAGGAACGCCAAGCCGGCGAAGAGGACACCCCCGAGATAGGGCCAGGCGAAGATCTGACGATCGAGGAGGTTCCGTCGGCGCTGACGAAACCGACGGTACCAGACTTGGCCCGTCCCAAAGGCGAGATTCGCCAATTGGACGAGTCCGAACCCCCACCAGAAGTCATCGGTTGGGACGGAGAATCGAATCACCGACGCTCCCGCGACCGAGAGCAGCGCACAAAGAAGGAAACCGCGATGAAATCGGCGCTCCATCAGGTCGTTGGCAACAATCACGTAGATCGGCGTGGTGATCGTGAAGAGGGCCACCAGGTGAGACGGGAGATGGGCAAACGCCTGGATGTACGCGACATACATGAGGCCAAACTGCAGCGCGCCGAGAGCCATCAGCTCTCCTCGGTCCTTCCAACTCGTTCCCCCGAGACGCAACATTGGGACGAAGCAAACGAGAGCGATGGCCAGCCGCGACATGGCGACGAAGCTGGGATCCAGGCCGGCGAGCCGGCTACCGATCAGTCCGAACGAAAATGCCCAGACAAGAGAGACGCAGAGGAGATAGAGCATCGAGCTTGGGCCGACACTACGATCGAGTGTCTATCCCCATTTCGGTGACGCTGCCGGCGGCGATCTCCACCAACCAAGCGATCTCATTGAGTTCGTTGAACGTCACTCGCGATGCCGAAATGCCCGCTCCGGCCAGGTTGCTGAGTAGGCTCTCGCGCGTCCATCGTGCCGACCAGAAGCCCTCGCGAGTCGCCACGAAGCGACTTCCGGGAGAGGTGATCGGATGCTGCCCAGTGTTGCGGTAGAAGTCCAACTGCGCGGCCTCGGCTTCCGGCACGTCCTTGTACACCGTCAGCAGCATCACTCCGGTTGGCTTCAGAGCTCGCCAAAAGTGGCCGACGATGTCGATGAACACCGGGTTGGCATCGAGGTAGTCGTCGGTGTACTGGTCCAGGTCCGCGAAGCGGTCGCGAAAGTTTCCGGGGGTAAAATAGAGACACCAAACGACATCATAGAAGCCGCCGGGAGGCTCTGCCGCGGCGAGGTTGCCGACTTTCAAGACGGCATTGGCGAGACCCTCGCGCTGCCACCGCTCGCGGGTCAGCGCCGCCAGGTCGGGCGCCATTTCGTAGCCATGGAAGGTTCCACCCGCCGGTGCAAAGATCGAGCCGTGGTAGCCGTCGCCACAGCCAAGGTCGGCGATGGCCAATCGCTGACCCTGGAAACGGGAGCGTAGGATCTCGTCCTGACGTTCCCGAGCCTCGCGGATCAGGGGATTCGAATAGTTGGACAGGAGCGTGCCCTGAACGGCAGCGTTCTCCGAAGACTGATCGAAGCCCTCCCGATCCGGCGGCGCGGGAAGGTGTTTCAACCGCCGACTCCCTTCGCAACCAACGCCTCTCGGGGGGTTCGGTAGGGTTGCAGAGCCTCCACCAAAGCCGGGGGCAGGGGTTGCGGAGTCAGGTTGACCCGATCCACCGACACCAGGACGACATAGCCCTCGGCGGTCAGGGTACCGTCCTGGGTTCGAGCCATCTCACACTGGAGCTTCATCGAACTGGTGCCAATGTGGTCGACCCACAGTCGTACCACCAGCTCATCGTCGAGCCGTGCCGGAGCCCGGAACTCGAAATGCATCGCGGCCCGCGGCAACCAGAAGTCGAAGCGCTCGAAGACTTCGCCGTAGGGAATTCCGAGTCGTCGAAACAGCTCGGTTTCGGCGATCTCGAAGAAGCGGATGTAGGCGCCGTAGCAGATAATGCTCGCGGCATCGACATCGGACCAGCGGACGTATTCACGAACCTCGAAAGCATTGGTGGGGGCACTCATCTCAGTAAGTCTAGCTCCGATGGCCGCCTCCGGCACCCCATCAAGGCGAGGCGTCCGCATCGGACGCGTTCTAACGGCTCTCTAAGGCCTCGCGATCGGCCCCTGACTTGCCGCCACCACTTCACCAGTCCGAGGATCCTGAAGGAAGGCGACCACCTCGAGACGCTCCTCACCCCAATCCGGATCCACCGCGAGTCGGGCTTCCTTCGAAGCCGTCCTCTGCCCACCGGGGATCTGCTGAGCTGCCACTAGTCGACGCACCACGAAGTCATTCTGCAGGGTCCGTCGAGCGTTCTCGCCGCTTCCAACCTCGGTGCTCAGCCCGCGCTGCCGAAGGGCGACGTAGAGCACCAGCGGAATCGACCGAGAGTTCTCCGTCATCTCCACCATCACAACCACGGCGCCGGCGGTCGAAGAGCCTTGGACACTGAGCCGAACGGATTCGACATTCGCCGCGGCCGCACGCACTAGGGCCTCGATGCAATCACGGGAAGAACCCACGCAATGATCCGTTCCGTTCACGACGAGTTGCGGCGTGTAGACCCTCCCCTCCTTCATCCACTCCGCGTACTGGCGTTGGCGAATCGAGAACGACTCCTCCGAGAATGGATCTCGCCAACCCAAGCGATTCCAATAGTCGACGTGGAGGGATAGGGGCACGACCTCGATACCGAACTCCCGTTCCATTCGCTCCGGAAGCTCGGCGAGGAGCCGATCAGCCGGAGGGCAACTTGAGCACCCCTGGGAGGTGAAGAGCTCGAGGAGAACCGCCGGTCGGACCGACTCAGTCGCCATCGCGGAGCTGGTGAACGGCAGAAGAATCGACAGCCAGAGGAGCGGACGATGTCTCATGAAGGACTCTACGGATGCGCGCAACCGGCAGTTCACTGCCCTGAGTCCACCCGCCGAGTTACCCCTTTCGGGCGACAATGGCGTAATCCTGGAAGCCGAAGAGCAGGTCATCCAGCCGGTCGCGCAGGCGATGGATCTGCTCGACCGTGGAGTGTAGCTCCTCCCCCACATCGGCGTTGGAGACCTCGGGGAGCCGATCGCGCGTCGGGAACGGCCGAAGGTCCAGTCGCTCCACGGACTCAAAACCGGCGCTGCGGGCTACGCTGGCAAGGTATTCGGGATGTACCGGTCGAACGTGCGTCGGATCGAGCCAGAAACTCCGAGCCGCCACCACCATCGACAGCGGATTGGGGGTCTCCAGGATCAACTGCCCCCCTGGCCGCAGGGCTCCCCAGGCCAGTCGGACGAGTCGATCGATCAGGGCCGGCGGCAGGTGCTCGATGACGTGGAAGGAGACGATCGCGCCAAGGCTCTCCTGCTTCACAGCGACGAGGTAGTCGAGAAGATCACTCTCCACCGCGTCTAGGCCTCGGGCTACACAGTGGGCGACCATCTCGGCGCTGGAGTCGACCCCTCGTGCCGCGAGCCCGGAGTTGCAGAAAACAGACAGGGCTTCCCCGCGGCCGCACCCGAGATCGAGAATGGGCTCGTGTCCCGCGAGCCGGGGAAGGTAGGCGCTCACCCGCGCGGCGATGTCCGTCTCATCCCCACGAAACCGTTCCTCGAAGTCGAGGTAGGCGCTCTCGTCAAAGGCTCGACGGAGAGTTTCCGTGGCCTCACTCTCCTTCACCCCAGGCTCCGGTAAGCGGGCGAGGGCCGCCCCCAGACGGCCCGACAGTTCCCCCGTCGCCCGACGATGGTGATCGAGTTTCTGGTCCACCCGAGTAAAGAGCGCGTCGTTGTGCTGCATCACCTCGTCGAGACCTTCCTTCATGAAGGTTTCGAGGTGCGCCACCCGCTGGTTGAGCGCTGACAACTCCGCCGGAAGAGCACTCTGAAGGTGCTCCAGCAGGATCAGATTAAAGGTTCGTTGACGCTCCCACAGGTCGTTCTGGGGCACTTTGACCAACGGACGCAGCATCCGCTTGCACGCCACCAAGAACCGCCCGAGCAGGCCGCGGTGACTGCGCAGGGGAAACTCCTGGTCTCGAGACCAGAGCCACGCCCAGTCTTCGAGACGGCGCGTGGGCGGGTCGAGAAAGTCTTCGAGGCGGGGCTCCGTCGGTGGCTCGGTCATCGCAGGATGAACTTACCACCGACGGAACGGTTCACGAAAAGATCTCGGTCGCAGAGCGACTACTCTTCGGGAAGGACCGTGACCGTCAACTCGGCGGTCACGTCGGGGTGCAACACGATGTTGACCCGATGATCGCCGAGGGTCTTGATCCCACTCTCGAGGGCGATCTTGCGACGATTGATGATGATCCCCTTGGCGGCCAGAAGCTCCGCGATGTCGCTGGAGGTCACGGAGCCGTAGAGATGGTCGTTCTCACCAACCTTCATGGTCTTCTCCACTCGGGTGCCGGCGATCGCGGCAGCGATTTCCGCCGCCTCCTCTCGCTCGCGTACCGATTCGGCTTCGATCCGCTTGCGCTGAGACTCGAACCACTTGCGGTTTCCATCCGAAGCCACTACGGCCATCCCTTGTGGGATCAGATAGTTCCGAGCAAAGCCCGCTTTGACGTCGACCTCTTCGCCGCGTCGACCGGTGTGCTCGACTTCATTGAGCAATATCACTCTCATGACGACCTCCTAGTCCTGGGTGAAGGGCAAGAGCGCCAGGTGACGAGCCCGCTTGACGGCCTCAGTAAGCTTCCGCTGATGCCGGGCGCAGGTCCCGGAAATACGACGCGGTAGGATTTTGGCCTGCTCGAGAATGTACTGTTGCAGGAGGCGCGTGTCCTTGTAGTCGACATACTCGATGCCGTCGACACAGAACTTGCAAACCTTGCGACGTCTAAAAAATACCTTCTTTGCCATGACCTAGGCCTCCGCCACTGGAGTTGGTTCCGGTTCGGGACGAGCTGGCGCTAGGCCGACCGCTTCGGCCGCCGGAATGTGGGCCTTGCCACGACGCAGGGCACGCTTAATCATCTCGTCAGTGCGGACCACCAGGTAGCGCATGACCCGTTCGTTCTGATTGAGACGAGTCTCGAGCTGGCTGAAAGACGGCGCATCCCCCTCGGAAATGAGGTAGAGGATTACGTAACGTCCTTCTCCGACCTTTTCGATCTCGTAGGCCAGCTTGCGCTTGCCCCAGCTCTCCTCCTTGACGATTTCAGCGCCAGCGTCAGTGAGCATCTTTTTGTACTCGGTAACTAGTGCGCCCTGTTCCTCATCGGTGAGGGTTGGGTCGAGCACGAGTCCGAGCTCGTAGGTTCTCTTTGTCATTTAGCCTCCCTATGGCTTGTACAGTCCCCCCGAGAGTCGAGGGAACAGAGAGGGAGACGACACGGTACACCCGTGGCGTCCATCCGTCGAAAATGCGACGGAATCCCGTATTCTATGGAAAATCCCCGGAATGGCAAGCCTTCCCGGGGATCTCCAACTTCCTTCCGGCAGGAAAGGTATGGAGTCCCCTCCCCCGCCGGTTCACGACAGAGTCACTCCGACTACATCAAGAGCGGAGCGATCACCAGCGATACCACGCTCATCAGCTTGATGAGGATGTTGAGGCTAGGTCCCGCCGTATCCTTGAACGGATCGCCGACGGTATCTCCGACCACAGATGCCTTGTGGGCATCCGAGCCCTTGCCGCCATGGGCTCCACCTTCGATCAGCTTCTTCGCGTTATCCCAAGCGCCACCGGCGTTGGACATGAAGATCGCCATCAAGACGCCGGTCACGGTGACGCCCGCGAGCACTCCACCGAGAGCCTCGACGTCGTAGAAACCCACGGCCACCGGAACGATGACGGCGAGTAGGCCCGGAACGACCATCTCGCGAATGGCGGCCTTGGTGGAGATGTCCACGCACTTGGCGTACTCAGCTTCGGCGGTCCCCTCCAACAGTCCCGGAATCTCCCGGAACTGACGACGGACCTCTTCGATCATCTCAAAGGCGGCGCGTCCGACTGCCTGCATGGCCATCGAGGAGAAGAGGAAGGGCAGCATGCCACCGAGGAAAAGTCCGCTCATCACCATCGGGTTGCCGATGTCCATGACCTCCAAACCCACGGTGGTTTTGAAGGCGGCGAAGAGAGCCAAGGCGGTGAGAGCGGCTGAACCGATGGCAAACCCCTTGCCGATGGCGGCGGTGGTGTTGCCGACGGCGTCGAGTTTGTCGGTACGAGCCCGCACCTCGGAGCCGAGGTGACTCATCTCGGCGATACCACCGGCGTTGTCAGCGATCGGACCGTAGGCGTCGACGGCGAGTTGGATACCAGTCGTCGAGAGCATGCCGAGAGCCGCGATAGCGATACCGTAGAGGCCGGCCGATTGGTGAGCCACCAGGATAGCGCCGATCAGGACGAGGACGGGCAACGCGGTGGACCGCATGCCAACCCCTAGACCGCTGATCAGATTGGTCGCCACGCCGGTCGTCGAGTCGGAGGCAATCTTCATCACTGGGGGCCGGTTGTCAGCCGTGTAGTACTCGGTGATCAGGCCGATGCCCACACCTGCCGCCAGACCGGCGATGGTCGCGTAGACCACACCCATGAAGCCGAACTGAGAGCCTTCGAGGACGTAGGTCTCGGCGCCGAGGAGCTGCTTGGAAACGAAGAACACCGCGATCAGCATGACAAAGGCAGCACCGAAGGTCCCCATGTTGAGCGCAGTCTGCGGGTTGCCGCCTTCCTTGGTACGCACCAGGAAGGTCCCGGCAACCGAAATCAGGATCCCAACGCCGGCGAGAACCAGCGGAAGGATGGCCAGCATCGGGGTCCAGCTATCGCCGGCGATAGTGGTGGAGTTCACGCCTAGCACGAGGGCGCCGACGATCGCGCCAACGTAGGACTCGAAGAGGTCCGCACCCATACCAGCAACGTCACCAACATTGTCTCCGACGTTGTCGGCGATCACGGCGGGGTTGCGAGGGTCGTCCTCGGGAATCCCAGCCTCGACCTTACCGACCAGGTCAGCACCGACGTCAGCTGCCTTGGTGTAGATCCCTCCGCCGACTCGCGCAAAGAGGGCGATCGAGCTGGCGCCAAAGGAGAACCCGGTAAGGACCGTAACGACTCGGGCCAGATCGACACCGCCCGCGGCGGTCTTGAACATGCTGGAGTAGATGAGGAAGAGAACCGAGAGTCCCAAGACTCCGAGGCCCACCACGCAAAAGCCCATCACCGCACCACCCGAGAAGGCAACGCCCAGGGCCTTGTTGAGACTGGTTCGAGCCGCCGCTGCGGTCCGCATGTTGGCTGCCGTCGCCACTCGCATTCCGAAGAATCCGGCGAGGGCGGAACAGAAGGCGCCCATAAGGACGGAGACGCCGACTAGGGCCGAGCTTCCAACCACGTCCCGATTTCCAAAGGCCAGTAGGCCAGCGACCACGACCACGAAGATCGCGAGGACGCGATACTCGCGTCCCAGGAAGGCCATCGCTCCGTCGCGAATGTAGCCACCGATCTTGACCATGGTCTCGTTGCCCGGGTCCTGCTTGTTGACCCACTGGTTCTTGACGAACGCATAAATTAGGGCGACGACTCCGCAGACTGCGGTAAACATCACCAGATTCTGTAGTTCCACTTTCCTATCCCTCCCTCAGGGTTCATTGAATTGGTAGGGACTCGAGACCGACGTCACCAAACGACGGGACGGTCGGGGCCTCGAGCTATCCATTGAATCGATTCATTGTCACTTCCACACCCGCCTCGAGCCAAGACTCGCAGGCATCGGCGGCGCGGCACACCATCTCCTCGACTACTTTCCGCTCCTCGTCGTCGAACTCACCGAGCACGAAGTCGACCAGGTCCTGGCCAGTCGGCGCCTCCTCCGAGGCTCCGACCCCCAAACGCAAGCGGGCGATAGCATCGGTCTGCAGGGTCTCGATGACGGACTCCAGCCCGCGGTGTCCTCCTGGACCACCCGACCCGCGCAAACGAAGTCTCCCCACTGGCAGGTGGATGTCGTCGTACACGATCAGGAGATCCTCGGGACCTACGTTCTGGTGCTCGACCAAACACTGCGCCGCCAAGCCACTCCGGTTCATGAAGGTCTGCGGTTTGCCAAGATAGAGATCGACCTCGGAAGCGAGCAGGATCCTGCAGGCCTCCGAGGACCACTCGAGTTGACGTCGACGGGCCAGCTCCTCGACCACCCAGAATCCGACGTTGTGTCGGGTCTGGACGTACTCCGCCCCGGGGTTGCCGAGACCGAGAATCAGACGGGAGCCCATGACTGCAGGTACCAGGACCTACTCGCCGCCCTCGTCCTCCTCGGACTTGCCGCGACCAATGACCTCGGGCTCGGCCGACTCTGCTTCCAGAAGATCGTCCTCTTCCTCCTCGTCAACCTCTTCCACACGGGCGTGGGTCACCGAGACCACAACCTTCTCGAGATCATCGTGCAGGGCAACGCCGTCGGGTAGCACGAGGTTGCTCACCTCGAGGTGATCACCGACCTTGAGAGCCGTGACGTCGAGCTCGAGAATTGCCGGGATCTTGTCGGGCAGGCACTCGACCTCGACCTCGCGGGTGATGAAGTCGAGGACACCGCCCTCGTCCTTGACGCCCGTCGGGACTCCGACCAACTCGATGTGGACCGAAGCCTTGACGTTCTCCGTCATCAGCACGCGCAGGAAATCCACATGCTTGACCTTGCGCGACACCGGGTCTACCTGCATCTCGCGGATCATCGCATGGCGACTCTGCTTGGTTCCAGACAGCTTGAGGAGAAAGACGGGGTTATGCCCCTCGGTCGCCCGCATGAGCTCGATCAGAGTCTTCCGATCCAACTGAATCGGCACGGTTTCCTTGCCGGCGCCGTAGACCACGGCAGGTACCAAACCCTCGGCCCGGAGACGGCGGTTAGCGTTCTTTCCCGTCGCCTCTCGGCGATGGACTTCGATGGTCATTTCACTCATATCTTCTTTCCTTGGTCAAAAGACACAGTCTTGGTTAGAGACTTCGGTCTTCGTCAAAACACACAGTCTTCGTCAACAGTCTTCGTTAAACGAACAGTGAGCTCACAGAGCTGTTTTCGTGGATACGCCGGATGGCCTCGCCGAGGATCGGAGCCACGGAGAGGGGTTTGAGCTTGGGGCATGCCCGGAGCTTTTCGTCCAGCGGGGTCGTGTCGGAGATCAAGATGCTTTCGATGGGAGACGCTTCGATGCGATCGAGAGCGGGACCGGATAGTACTCCGTGAACTCCGGCCGCCAAGATACGTTTGGCGCCCTTGCGCTTCAGTTCCGCGGCAGTCAGCGTCAAGGTCCCGGCGGTATCGATGATGTCATCGATCACCAGAGCCGTCTTGCCCTCGACGTCACCGATCAGATTCATCACCTCTGCCTCGTTGGCGGCAAACCGACGCTTGTCGACGATCGCGAGCCCCGCGTTGAGACGCTTGCCGATGGCACGCGCACGCTCGACGCCACCGGCGTCGGGCGAAACGATGACCAGATCAGGGATGTCCATCTTCCGAATGGCTTCGAGCATCACAGGAGCGGCAAACAGGTGATCGACGGGGATATCGAAGAAGCCCTGGATCTGCGAAGCGTGGAGATCCATCGTCAGGATGCGATCAGCCCCGGCGGCGGAGATCAGATCGGCCACCAACTTGGCAGTAATGGGGACCCGAGGTGCATCCTTCTTGTCCTGGCGAGCGTAGCCGTAGTACGGCAGGACGGCGGAGACTCGCGAGGCGGAGGAACGCTTGAAGGTATCGAGCATGATGAGCAATTCCATCAAGTTCTCGTTGGCCGGCGCACAGGTGGGTTGCACGATGAAGATATCGGATCCGCGGACGTTCTCTTCTACCTGGCAGAAAATCTCGCCATCGGAAAAGTTGTACAGCGTGACCTCACCGGGAGTCATCGACAGGTAGTCGCAGATCTCCTGCGTCAGTTTCGGGTGGGCACGTCCACCGAATATCTTCATATCACCAGACATCGCACCTCCATCGAGGAGCCCTTCGGGCTCCCTCCTAACTCCCTTGTACTTCATAGTTCGGTATCGATTGGGTTGGCTCGAATGACTCGTCAGGTCGGTGCATCAGTTGGCCGACCGCTGGATCAGTCTATTGCCTCGAGATCACCTCGGTCTGCAAGTCTCTCGGTAAGTCTCCGTCGCGGTCGTCTCTGCAAGCGGCAATTCTGTGGTGTGGGGACAATTCTGTGGGTGGCAAGTCTGAAAGCGGCAAGTCTCTAGTCTCTATTGAAATGACCGAAATCCTCGAGACATCGAACTTTCGGGCGAGGACTGAGAACCGCTGATCAAGTCGCTCCAGACCGTTGGCTGGGGCGGGAGGATTCGAACCTCCGGTAGCTGGATCCAAAATCCAGTGCCTTACCACTTGGCGACGCCCCACTCGTCGGACACTGCGCGCGTCGCGCAGTCGCCGACCCTAGCATAGATCAGACCCGAATTGGAGCCCTGTTTCGGCCTCGATACCCGCCTAGTGCTCCCCTCCACCGCTCCGCGGACAAGTTGTCACAGAGAGGAATCGGCAGTCGTCGGGGAGTCCCGCGATCCTCGTCGGGATCTCGACATCCGCTGGATAGATGGCAAAAAGAGCACTACCACTCCCCGACAGACGCACCTCGTCGGCTCCCGATGCGAGCAGAACGTCGCGCACGGTCTGGAGACTGGGGTAGCGTTCCAAGACCGGCTCCTCGAGATCATTCCACATAGCGGGCCGCCTTCCCCAGCTCACCCCGCCCCTCATCCAACTCAGAAGAACGGGAGCGAGCGGCCGGCTGGGCACCGTCGCCAGTCCTTCGAAGATCTCTCGGCTAGAAATCTCCTCGCCGGGCAG
>JAIOJS010000412.1 GCA_019911795.1 Thermoanaerobaculia bacterium
GACGGCCACCGCCCAGGCAATCGTCACCCACCAGGGGAAGCCATAGAAATACTCGAGCTGCGCCTCGGAAAACTGCTCCATATACGACTCGAGCTGAACTTGAGTGGCGGTGAAGTCAAAAGCGCCAACCGCATTCCAGAGCAGGGCGAGGACACCGACGATCCAAAGATGCACTGGCGTCTTTCGTCTCGGCGCTCCTGAAGTCCGTCCCTTTCCAGTTTCGACGATAAGGTGCGGAACCGTCTCTTCGGCGCCTTCGTACATGGAACTCTCCTTCGTTGTCTTCTAGTACTCAAATGGTAGCACTCGAATGGCAACCTCGTCGTTGTGGCCGACGGGCGGGTCAGGCGTGCGGGGCGGCCTAGTGGACTGTAACCCCCAACGATTAGCGCCTGGCCGGCCCTCAGGGCCGAGCTCGGCGTTGCCCCTCCTCGACAGAGGCCCCGCTATGCCTGCCTCGGGGCGCCTTGGTCTCGCCCCTGATGACACGCCCAACCACTCACCGTTCGAGGGTTACAGTCCACTAGTCGCTCGCTGACAGCTTGTCGAGGAAGAGATCCCGATCGATATTTCCGCCGGAGAGGACAACACCCACCGTACGTCCCGCCATCCTCTCTCTCTCCTGGAGAAGACCCGCCAGCCCCACCGCGCCCGCCCCCTCGGCGAGGTTGTGCGTCGAGCGGTAGTAGAGACGGAGGGCCGCCGCGATCTCCTCCTCGCTGACCGTGAGGATCCGGGCCGCGTGCTCGGCGACGATCTCGAACGCTTCGGCGACGGGGACCCGACAGCCCACTCCATCGGCGAAGGTCACGGCCGATTCAGTGCTAACGACCCTCCCCGCCGCGAAGGACAAGGCGTAGCTGGGAGCGCCCGCGGCCACCACGCCCACGATCTCCGTCTTCAATCCCAGCGCCTCACGGGCGGCGATACAACCAACGATCCCGGACCCGAGTCCGATCGGCACGTAAAGGGTTTGAAGTTTCGGCGCTGCCTGGAGGAGTTCCATGCCGTAGGTAGCCACTCCGCGGACCAGTACGGGAGCGAACGAGGGCGCCATCTCCAATCCTCGCAACTCAGCCAGAGACCGGGCGTGCTCGAGAGCCGCCTGGAAGTCCCGGCCGTGAACCACCAATTCCGCCCCCAGCGCCTGCATCGCGGCGTTCTTCTCCACCGAATTTCCCTCGGGGACCACGATCACCGAGGCCAGGCCGCGCGAGCTCGCTGCCAGGGCGATCGACTGTCCGTGGTTGCCGCGGGTCGCCGCGATCACTCCCCGCACCTCAGGCCTCTCACGGGCCAGATCATCGATGTAGACCAATCCACCGCGGATCTTGAAGGCGCCGACCGGCGTGTGATTTTCGTGTTTGACCCACACCGTTGCGCCCACTTCGCGGTCGAGCAGGGGCCAGACGTACTGGGGAGTAGGCGGCATCGTCCGATACACAACTTCCGCTGCGGACTCGATCTCCGCGCGGTTCGGTAGTCGATTCACGACCCACCTCCGTTCGCTGGCTTCGGTTCATCTCGAGCCGCGTCGGCAGCTCCGCCCGCTCCCTCCCGCTCAGCCTGGATCCAGCCAGTCCAACCCGGACCGCGAACGATGCGTCCGGGGGTCGCCCCGGTGTGTTCCCCGTCCCTTAGCACCGCCTGCCCGTTGACGAGGACATCCCGCACGCCCACCGCCAACTGATGTGGATCATCGAAGGTTGCGAGATCCTGCACCGTCGCCGGATTGAACACCACGAGATCAGCGAAGTACTCCGGAGCGATCCTTCCACGACGCTGCAACTTCAGGTTTTCGGCGGGCAACGACGTGAGCCGTCGAATAGCTTCCTGTAGAGGGATCACCTCCCGGTCCCGCACGTAGTGACCCAACAGGCGAGCAAAGTTGCCGTAGGCACGAGGGTGCGGGTTGGACCTCAGGAAGACCCCTTCGGGAGCGGGAGAGCCGGCGTCCGAGCCAAAGCTCACCCAGGGCAGGCGTATCTGCTTCTCCAGGTTCTCCTCCAACATAAGGAAGTAGACCGTCCCGACACGACTGTCGTCCTCGATCACCAGGTCGATCGCCGCATCCTCGGGAGTCACTCCTCGCTCCTCCGCCACCGAGGCAAGGGTCCGTCCGGTAAGGGGCTTGAGAGCCTCACTCTTGAACCCAATCAGGATCACCCTGTCGGCCGAGCCCGCCGCGTAGAGGAGATTCTCCCAGTCGGCTCCCGGCCGCCCCATTTCACCGACCACCCGCGCCCGAATCTCCGGATCCCTCAGACGTTCAGCCCAGGCATCGTAGCCACCCTCCTGAACCCAGGGAGGCATGGCGGCATCCAACCCTGTCGCCCCGGCCGGGTAGGTGTACATGTCAGCCGTGATGTCCAGGCCCTCGACTCGGGCCTCCTCCACCCGCTGGATCACCGCATCCATCTTCGCCCAGTTCTCCTCTCCGGCCGCCTTCAGGTGGTATATCTCGGCGCCGATCCCCGCCTCCCGGGCGATCTTCAAGACCTCGTCAACGGCTTCCAGCAAGCGATCTCCTTCGCTACGCATGTGGGTGATGTAGCGCCCGCCGTACTCAGCCGCCACCCGACTTAGAGCGATCAATTCGTCGGTTTCGGCGTAGAAGGCGGGAGCGTAGATCAAGGAGGTGCCCAGTCCGAGCGCGCCGTCCTGCATCGCCTGTTCCACCAGCCCTTTCATCCGTTCGAGTTCCTCGGCGGTCGGAGGACGATCCTCGTAGCCGAGTTCGTGGATGCGAACCGTCGTCGCCCCCACGAAGGAAGCGACATTTGGCGAGACTCCCGCTGATACCAAACGCTCGAGGTAGTCCTCCAGGCTCGTCCAGTCGACGGTGTATTCGATGTCGGCCTGATCCTCCTGGGCCTCTGTTCGCATCGCCTCGTTGAGAGGCCCCATCGACCACCCCTCGCCGAAGACCTCCAGGGTCACCCCCTGACGAATATCCGCCAGGGAGCGGGGATCTTCGATCAGTGAGTCGGTCGCCCACGAAAGAACATTGATGAAACCAGGTGCAACCGCCATTCCCGTAGCATCTATCTCCGCCCGAGCCGATGCCCCGGAAAGATCTCCGACCGCCACGATGGTTGCGCCAACGATGCCGACGTCGACACGGCGTGGAGTCGACCCGGAACCATCGTAGACAGAACCGCCTCTAATGACGACGTCATATTCGGCCTTGGGGACCTCCCCGGCGCAACCCAGCCCCAACGGGACGAGCAGCAAGAACAAGAACAGGTTGGGTGATCTCAAGAGCGACTCCTTGGCCTCGTGGTTTCGGGACACTAGGCTACTCTACCGGTCGTGACGCCCTATGATGGAGGAGTTCCGTCGAGCGACATCGATCCCACGCCGACAACTCTCAGAGTCGCGGAGGCTCCCATGAAGAAGCTGATCATCCTCGTCACTTCCCTTGTCACAGTCTTGGTCACTATCTTGGTGCCTCCCGCCGCGTTCGCACTCGCTCCCGAGGAGCCTCACTCAACCACAGTTCCAGCCGAGGATAGCGACAACGTCGACCACCTCGCTTGGCTCTCGGGTTGTTGGCAGGGGGAAGGGGGTGAAGAGTGTTGGCTTCCACCTCTCAATGGAACCATGCTTGGTCTGAACCGAGGCCCGGACGGTGAACACTTCGAAACTCTGCGGATCGCCCGACACGAGGACGGTGATATTGCCTACTTCGCCAGTCCGATGGGGCGCTGCCCGGCCACCCCGTTTCTCTTGACCGAGTCGTCGGATCGACGAGCGGTCTTCACCAACCCAGCGCACGACTTCCCCCAAGAGATTGTCTACTGGATCGAAGGGGGCGAGGATGGCGAGACCGACACCCTCCACGCCAGGGTGAGCGCGACCACCGAAGGAGAGACTCGGGGTTTCGAGATCACTTGGCAGCGCCGATCCTGGACTCCCGAGAGTCGCTGACTCACTAGCTCGCGAGGCGGAAAATCGCCCGCAGGTCGTGTCCCTGCTGCCACTCCTGACCGGACCTCTCCACTCCTGCGGATGGTATGCTGGAGCCAAGCGTCGGCAGGAGAGATCCGAGACAGCACGGCCCTCAGGCAGACTTTCCCGGAAGCTTAGATCAGCCCTTGCTGCCTGCGGATCAGTAGCCAGCCGCGGTCACCGCTCGACGCAATCTACAGACGGCCGCCACCAACTCGAAGGACCTTCATGAAACTCGCTATCCTCTCCTGCAGTCCCAATTGCTACAGCACTCGCCGCCTCAGAGAGGCCGCCGAGCATCGGGGGCAGGACGTAAAGGTCCTCAACACCCTACGCTTCGCTATTGATCTACAGCGCGGCCAACCCGATCTGTACTACCACCAGAAGAAGCTTTCCGAGTACCAAGCGGTGCTACCGCGCATCGGCGCGTCGATCACATACTTCGGCACCGCGGTGGTACGACAGTTCGAACAGATGGACATCTTCTGTGCCAACTCGTCAGCCGGGATCTCCAACTCGCGGGACAAGCTGCGCAGCCTGCAGATCCTGAGCCGGCATCAGATCGGGATACCCCAGACCACCTTCGTTCGCGACAAGAAGGACGTGATGCCGGTGATCGGAAGATTGGGCGGCGCACCGGTGGTCATCAAGCTCCTCGAGGGAACGCAGGGCATCGGCGTGCTCCTCGCGGAGTCCGCCAGCTCCGCCGAGGCGATCATCGAGTTGCTTCAGCACCAGAAGCAGAATGTGCTGATTCAGAAGTTCGTCGCCGAGTCCAAGGGTCGTGACATCCGCGCCTTCGTCGTCGGAGACCAGGTGGTCGCGGCGATGCGTCGCGTGGCCCAGGGTCAAGAGTTTCGCAGCAATGTCCATCGTGGTGGTCGCACCGAGGCGATTCAGCTGGACGATGCCTACGCGCAGACCGCGGTACGAGCCGCCCAGATCATGGGGCTCCGGGTGGCCGGCGTCGATATGCTGGAAGGCAAGGATGGCCCCCAGATCATGGAGGTCAACTCCTCACCCGGTCTCGAGGGGATCGAACGCTGCACTCAGCTAGACATCGCCGGATCGATCATCGACTACATCTCGGCCCAGGTCGACTTCCCCGAGATCGACATCCGTCAACGGTTGACGGTCAGCCGTGGGTATGGTGTGACGGAGATCCATATCCCCGAGGGTTCGAAGTACGTCGGCAAGTCGATTCAGGAATCGGGTCTGCGGGAACGGGACATCAACGTATTGACGCTCTACCGAGGGACCACCGTGATCCCCAACCCCCGTTCTGATCGTCGACTCGAGGCCCACGATCGGCTCCTCTGCTTCGGCAAGCTCGAACTGATGCGGGACCTCGTCCCTGCCCGTGTTCGACGCAAGCGACGCCCCGAAATCCACGATCTACCGGACCTTCCGGTGGCCGACGAAGTGCACCATATCGAGGCCACTCCAAGCGCCGGCTAGCTTGGGATCGGTATACCAGGCGGACCGAGTGCCGCCACTCCTTTTCAAACTTTCGGATAGAGGGAAGGCCTACTCGTGATTCGCTCCCAGTCGCATCTATCGTCCAACGCCCGGCGAGCAAGGCCCCTTCCCCTCGGGCTCTGCCTCGTCGTCCTTCTCCTCGCCTCCTCCTGTTCCAGGGAGCCCCACGCAACGTCGAGGTTAGACGTCCCGCATCCCGACTCCGGAGCACCGCGGATGGACATCGCTTTTTGCCTCGACACCACCGGCAGCATGCAAGGGCTGATCGATGAAGCCAAGGCCCGGATCCAGGAGATCGACAGCGATTTGCGGAGCGGTCATCCGACCCCCTCCGTCCGCTTCGGACTCGTGGCCTACCGCGACCGCGGAGAGAAGTACGTCACGAAGTTGTTTGGCTTCGACCCGCAGGTCGAACGGATGACGGAGACGCTCAGTGAAATCGACGCGGAGGGTGGCGGAGATACGGAAGAGCATGTCGTCGCCGGCCTTCGGCGCGCGGTGGAAGATCTCGACTGGGATCCCCAGGCGTCGGTGAAGTTTCTCTTCCTGGTGGGAGACGCCCCTCCCCACCTGGACTACGGTGAAGAAAGCGACATCGAGCCGGTTCTCGCCGCTGCCGCCGCCAAGGGGATCGTCCTCGGCTCCCTGGTCTACGGCGACGAGATGTCCGAGGAAGGCCACGCCTTCTGGCGTAACGTCGCCGGTGACTCCCGAGGGCTCACCGAAGGAGTCGTCGGCGACGATCTAGGGTTCGAATCGATGCTCCTCCTGTCGATTCACCGCGAAGCGGCGAAGCACGGCATCAGCTATGGACCGAAGAGTCCGACGCAAGTCGATGATCCCCTACTCGTCATCGAAGATCACAAGTAGGCCCGACAACCTTTGAGCTTCTCCTCATACGTCCGCAGTAGGTCGACCCAGTCCGCGGTGCCCTCCAAGTCCCGATACTCGGCGAGCAGGGCATCGTACTTGTCGCGCCGCTCTTGACACTCGGCGATCTGAAGATCCAGGGCGGCATTGTGCAGCGAGGCCTGCTGCGCCGATTCCATGGCGGCTGCCCGATCGGTTTCGCCCGCCTGCGCAAAGATCACGGCCGCATCATCGTACCGATGACCTGCGTGGTAGGCGTCGCCCAGGGCAATAAGGATGCGCTGCAAGGTGGCCGAATCCTCGGCAGACCGTTCGCGTGCGGCCTCGAGGAACTCGATCGCGGCCGCAGGATCCTGGGCGACGGCGGCACACTGACCACGATAGAGCAGCGCCTTCCCCGCACTGGGCCCTACGGCTGCACGATCCAGCCAGGACAACGCCCCCTTGCAACCCTCGGCTCCAAGCCAGCACTCGGCGATCAGGAGAGCGGTCCCCGGCTCGACGTCGGCCCACGCCCCCGCCTCCTCGGCCGCCGAACGGTACCACTCGCTTCCTTCGTCGGGCGCCAGCTCTCCGAAACGGAGGGCTGTCTCGAGGTAGCGTGCCCTTCGGGCCGAACTCGGTTCGAGGCGGGCGGCTCGGGCCAAACTCTGCAGCGACTCGGAGCCCCGGTTCAGTCGCTCATCGAGGCGTCCCAGTGAGGTCCACAGCTCGGCATTGTCGGGGAAGCGCTCCACCGCCGAGGACACAATGGGTTGCAGGGTCTGAAGGTCCGTCGCTCGAGCGGCCAGCGACCGTAGCACGTCCTCCCACTGAACCCGTTGGTCAGTGCGTAGACTCTTCCCGGTGATCGATTTCACTTCCGAGGTCGCCTCGTCATAGCGTTCGAGATCGACCAGCGCTCGAGCCAGCACCAGCCGAGAGGCTTCGTCATCGGCCCCCAATTCCAGTCCGCGTCGAAGTGGAACGACGCTCTCCTCTACCCGCCCCGCCCGGTAGAGGGCCGCGCCGAGAAAGGAGTGCGCTGGACCGTAGTTCGGATGAGCCTCTACGACCCCCTCCAACTCCTCGATGGCAACGGTCAGGTCGCCGCGCTGATAGGCCTCCACCGCACGCTCCCAATCGGCAGAAGCCCACCCCACGGAGAGCACGCACAAAACAGACAGCAAGAGCGTGGAAACTACTAGTAATCTCCGACGGGGCCCGAGAGCTGAGGTGTGGAATAGACTCATGATGTACTCCTTGTCGAGAATTGTCCTAGAGGGTTAGACACCACCGGCGTCGAAAACGTTCCTGGCGATCACCGGTACCTCGCGCAGAGGCTTTCTCGAGTGGGTAAAATCGACAGGGTCCCCACCGTCCGAGTCTCTCGGAACCACTTTCATGGCCGCGAGATCGCACTGCGATCCGCAAAGGTAATTGATCAATGAACAGTAGCAACTCGTCACGAGCTAGGCACACACTACGTGCCTTGGCCCTAGCCTCCAGTTTCGGTCTCCTCATCACCGCTCTCCCGGCTTCGGCTCAGGATCTCCACCCATCCCGTCGCCCCAGTCCTACGGGAATCGCCCGCACCACCGTGGGAGACACCTACCTCAAGGTGGTCTACAGCCGTCCCTACGAGCGGGGTCGGGACAACATCTTCGGAACCGAGGAGAGCGAGGCCCTGGTTCCCTTCGGCAAGGTCTGGAGGACCGGTGCCAACGAGGCCACCGAAATCACTCTCACCGGCGACGTGGAGATCAGCGGCAAGAAGCTCCCCGCCGGTACCTACTCGATCTTCACCGTTCCCGGCCCCGAGAACTGGACCGTTCACTTCAACTCCGCCCTGGGACTGTCGGGTACCGGAACCTTGGTGGATGGCAAGTTCACTCCCCTGGACCTCGATGCCACCGACGTCCTAGTGGCCACGGCACCGGTCGTCACCCTGCCGGAAGATGAGAAGGTCGAGCAGTTCACTATCGCCTTTGAAGAGGCGGAGGGCGGCACCGACCTGGTCTTCACCTGGATCAACACTCAGGTCCGTGTGGCCCTGAAGGTCGAGTAGCCATCTCGCCTCCTCCCGACGAGCACCACACGGCGCTCGTCGGGAGTGGCTCCTTTCCTCTCAGCCCTTCCATTCAACCTTCCGTTCAATAATTTCGGTCACTTGGACCGCCTCTGGTCCAGTGAGTACCATCAGGAGAGTCCATGAAATTTTCGGTTCGAAGTCGTTCGTTCCTTGCTCGTCCCACCCTCTGTGCTGTCGCCCTAACGCTGTTCTCCGGCTTGGCCCTCGCCGCCGACAGCCCTGACCTCGAAGTGCTCCATCAGATCAAGAAGGAGGCGTTCGAGAAATCCCAAGTCATGGAGACCCTCTTTCAGCTCACCGAAGTACACGGTCCCCGACTGACCAATTCCCCTGGAATCGACGGTGCCGAAGCTTGGGTTGTCGAACAATCCAACGCCTGGGGCCTCGAGAACGCCGCCATCGAGCCCTGGGGAGAGTTCGGTCGCGGATGGTCCACGAGCCGCTTCTCGGCCCACCTCATCGAACCCCAGTATGCCCCGTTGATCGGCGTGCCCCTGGCCTTCACACCCGGAACCGGCGGCGTCATCACCGATACTCCGCTGTTCGCTCCCTATCGGCGCAAGGATAGCCATGAAGCGCGCATCGCTGAACTCGACCGCTTCATGAAGGAGTGGAAGGGCAAGCTGAACGGCAGAATCGTGTTGCTCACCGAACCGGAACCACTGACCCTAGAGACGAAGCCGGCCGCGACCCGCCTCGACGGATCTGACCTGAGCAGCAAGACCGAGGCCTCGGATCCGGTCGAGCCGATCTCTATCGACCCGGAGAACATCGAATATCCCGAGAACTCCTACGACCAGAAGCGCTTCCGGGCCCACGCCCCCAGCTGGGCCTACAGAGTCCTCCGTGAGAAGCGCCGTGAGTTGCGGAATCAGCTCAATGAGTTCCTCGTCGAGGAGGGCGTCGCCCTCGTAGTACGACCGCCCTACAAGGGCACCGGCGGCACCGTCTTCCCGAGCGGCGCTGGATCCGAGCGTCTCGAAGACGCCGTCCCTCCACCTTCGATCTCCCTCGCCACCGAGCACTACAACCGGCTCGTTCGTCTCGTCCAACATGGCGTTCCTACCACCCTCGAGGTCGAGGTGCAGGCAGAACTCCAGACTGATGATCTCGAGGGAGCGAACGTGGTGGCCGAGATTCGCGGCAAGACCAAGCCGAACGAGGTCGTCATCATCGGCGCCCACCTCGATGACGAGGGCTATGCGACCGGCACCACCGACAACGCCACCGGCTGCGCGGTCATGATGGAGGTGATGCGGATCCTGAAATCCCTCGACCTCCCCCTGGACCGAACCGTTCGCATGGTTCTGTGGTCCGGTGAGGAACAGGGCCTTCGAGGTTCGCGAGGCTATGTCCGCGAGCACTTTGGCGACGTGCGTACGATGGAGCTGAAGCCTGAACACGGCAAGGTATCCGCGTACTACAACCTCGACAATGGTGGCGGTCGCATCCGCGGTATCTACCTGCAAGGAAACGACATGGCACGACCAGTGTTCAGTTCCTGGTTCGGACAGTTCCGTGACCACGGAGCTTCTACCGTGACCCTGCAGGACACCGGTTCGACGGATCACGCTGCCTTCGATGCCATCGGCATTCCCGGTTTCCAGTTCATCCAGGATCCGATGGAATACAACACCCGGACGCACCACTCCAACCTGGATCTCTACGATCGCGCCGTACCGGCCGACCTGATGATCTCGTCGGCAATCGTCGCAACCATCGTCTACGAGACCGCCAACCGTGACGAGATGATCCCTCGCAAGCCGCTACCGGAGCCGTGGCCCGCGAATCTCCAGGACTTGGAGGACTAGGTCTCGACGAGATCCCGACACCACGGATCGCCCGGGGCACACGACCTAGATCGTGTGTCCTTGGCGCTCCCAAGAAACGCATGCCTCGAATTACCCCGTCTGCCTCGCCAAGGGCCTCTGCTCGTCCTGGATGGAGTGACCCCGGTCCGTCGTCGAGAACATCCCGCGGACGGTTGCGTAGAAGCCCTTGTACCCCATCCTCGGCGTCGCGCCGCCAGAGAGGCGCGAGCCACCAGAATCAGGAGGCTGAACAATGTTTGAGAAGCTACCACTGGTGATGCTGCTACTGACGGTCGGAGTTGTCGGATCCCAACTCCATGCGGCCGATACAGCATCGGGTGCGGCGGCGACGACCGCCCCTGCGATCCGGTCGATGAGCGTCCTCACCTTCGGAACCGAGGGCACGCTATTCGTTGGGGATGGACGAGCTGGCGTAGTGTGGGCCATCGACCTGGGCCAGCGCGGCGCGGCGCAGGGCTCCGAGCCGCTCTCCGTTGACGACATCGAGACCAAGATCGCCGCGAGACTCGGAACCCGCGCCTCCGAAGTGATGATCCATGATCTCGCCACCGATCCACGCTCCGAGGACGTCTACCTCGCCGTATCGCGCGGACGATCCGCCTGGGATTCACCCTGGACTCTGCCCAACGATATCGCCGACGCCTCGATCTTGTTGAGAGTCAACGCCGCCGGAGAACTCCATGAGGTCTCTCTCGAAGGACTCTCCTTCAGCCAAGTGAGCCTGCCCAATCCGGTCGACGAAGAAAAGACTCACTCGTGGAAAACCGGGATCAGCCTCCGGGCCGACACCATCACCGACATGGCCTTCGAGGACGGAGTCCTCTGGGTCGCCGGGCTCTCCAACGAGGAGTTCGCTTCGACCCTGTGGAAGTTCCCCTTCCCCTTCGACGGTAGCGCCGAGGCGACCACCCTCGAAGTCTTCCACGGGGCGCATGGTGTGTATGAAACCCACGCCCCCATTCGAACCTTCGTACCCTACCGGCTGAAGGGTAAGGACCATCTGCTCGCTTCCTACACGTGTACCCCGCTCGTTACTTTCGATCGAGCCACCTTGACCGCAGGAGCCCACGTCAAGGGACGTACAGTGGCAGAGTTCGGTTCCGGGAACTACCCACTCGATATGGTCGTCTACCGGAAGGACGGCGAGGGGAAGCTGGCCATCGCCAACAGCAACCTACCCATGATGCTGGTCCGGCCAGAAGACATCGAGTCCTATGAAGGGAGCATCACTCGGGAGACTCCAGGGTACACCGAAGGGGTCCCCTACGAGATTCGATCCGGCGTGGGAATTCTGCAACTCGATCGTCGCAACGATGAGTTCATGGTGGCACTGCAGCGGCTTCCGGGTGGAACGCTCAACCTGATCTCGATCAACGTCAACCGCTTGTGACCTCGTGGCCGGCTCGCCGCGCCGTCGAGGTCGGAGTTCTAATCCTCGTTAGCTTCGCCTTCGGACCAAGAGCCAACCCCCGAAATCAGCCGCGATCGACAAGAGCCTCCGAGACACCCAGCACCGAAGATGGACCGGAGTTGCTTCTCGTGACGAACCCCGGCGACCCACGATTCGGCGAGGTGGTAGTCAGTCCCCTCCCCAAGGAGGTCGTGGACGCGCTGCGCGCACACCCTATCGGGGCGATGACCTGGGCCACGATCGTCGAGGTCCGACTGTCATCGAAGCCTGGCGACGAGGAGCTACCGAAACTCCTCGGCCGCCTAGAGGTCACGGACAACACTCTGCGCTTCATCCCTCGCTTTCCTCTCGACCCGGACCTGCCCATCACCGCTTCGTTCCACGGCCCAGTCCTGGCGGCCGCCCTCGCTTCGGTAGGGTCACATCCCACCGCCCCCCTACCG
>JAIOJS010000413.1 GCA_019911795.1 Thermoanaerobaculia bacterium
GGTGAGGAAGACCTACTGATCGTCGACCTAGACCTCAACCAGGCGAGTCATTCGACCGCTCGGAGGCTCTTCTGGCGCGACCGTCGACCCGATATCTACGGCGACTGGGCGTAGCCCCGAACGAGGACCTTTACTCGTAGCGCAACGCGTCGATCGGATCCAACGCGGCCGCCTTGCTGGCCGGATAGATGCCGAAACCGACTCCGACCATGGTGCAGAAACCAAAGGCGAGGGCTACTGCCCATAGGGGTACGTAGGCGGGAGGAAAGTCCCCCGGTAGGAGGCTCGTTGCCCCGGCGCCCACCGCCCAGCCCAGGAGAACTCCGATGACCCCTCCCACCAAGGACAGCGTCACGGCCTCGATCAGGAACTGAACCAAGATGTCTCGTCGCCGTGCGCCGACCGCCTTGCGGATACCGATCTCGCGGGTCCGCTCGGTCACCGAGACCAGCATGATGTTCATGATTCCGATCCCACCGACGAGGAGTGCGATGCCGACGACTGCGCTGACCACCGCGGTGATGGCGCCGAGGATGGAGGTGGCGGATTCCAACAGCTCATCCTGTACCTGAACGGTAAAGTCGTCCGGATCTTCCTCGGCTAGGCGGTGGCGATCGCGCAGTAGTCGGACGATGTCGTCCTTGACCTGGATGACGGCATCGGCATCGGCAGCCTGGAGTCGCAGTTCCACCTGGTCCCCGGCACGCCGACCGAAAACGCTCAGCGCGGTCTCGAACGGAATGAAGACGAGATCGTCGTTGTCGAAACCAAGGGAACGACCCTTTTCTTCCATCACCCCGACGATGGTGACCGGCGTCTTTCCGACGTAGATCTCGGCACCGATGGGATCGTCGATCTCCAGCTCCTCGAGCACGCTGGTGCCTACCACTGCCACCTTGTTACGACGATCGAGATCGAGCTGGGTGAAGAACCGTCCTCGGTCTACCACGAAGTCATTCACTTCGGGCCAGTCGCTGTTGACTCCCATGGCGTAGGTTCTGTGTTGCCGGTCCCCGACCTTGATCTCCTGAATACCCAGAATCTGTGGCGTGATCATGGCGACGTTGCGGACGTGTCCTTCGATCGCTTGTCCATCCTCCCAGGTCAACTTGACCTGCTTGGTCACCATTCCAGGTTGGGAGAAGGACTGCTTCGCCTGCACGATGACGAAGGTCGATCCCACTCCCTGAAGCTGATTGTTGACCATGTTCTGAAGGCCCTGGACGATCGAAACCACTCCGATCACCGCTCCCACTCCCACGATGATGCCCAGGGTCGTCAGGATCGATCGCATGAGGTTGGCCCGCAGGGCGGAGAAGGCGATGCGGAAGTTCTCGAGGATGATCATTGGGGTTTGCTCACCCGGTCGTCGCTGAGAATCCTACCGTCACGCAGCACGACGCGCCGTTTGGCATGCTCTGCGATATCGGGTTCGTGGGTTACCAGAATCATCGTGTTGCCTTGCTGGTGAAGGTCGTCGAAGAGATCCATGATCTCGACCGAAGTCGCCGAGTCCAGATTCCCGGTGGGCTCATCGGCGAGCACGATCGAGGGATCGGTGACGAGGGCACGCGCGATCGCGACTCGCTGTCGTTGCCCGCCGGAGAGCTCGTTGGGCTGGTGATCGACCCTATCCCCCAGTCCCACCCTTTCCAAGGTGGCACGGGCACGTTCCAGGCGCTCCTTGCGAGGTATTCCGCGATAGACGAGAGGCAATTCGACGTTGCGCAGCGCGGTCGTCCGGGCCAGGAGATTGAAGGTCTGGAACACGAA